>NZ_JBHYKM010000071.1:0-11747 GCF_042741435.1 Streptomyces sp. NPDC058955
CGACGAAGGTGATGGGGACCTCGACGACGTGGAAGCCGGCGGCGACGGCCCGGCGGGCGAGGTCGACCTGGAAGCAGTAGCCGGCCGAGGCCACGTCGTCCAGGCCGAGGCCCTCCAGGGTCTCCTTGCGGAAGGCGCGGTAGCCGCCGGTGACGTCGCGGATCGGGACGTCGAGCATCACGCGGGAGTAGAGGCTGCCGCCGCGGGAGATGAACTCGCGGGACTTCGGCCAGTTCACGATCCGGCCGCCCGGCACCCAGCGGGAGCCGAGGACCAGGTCCGCGCCCTTGAGCGCGGTGAGCAGCCGGGGCAGCTCCTCGGGCTGGTGGGAGCCGTCGGCGTCCATCTCGACGAGGACCTCGAAGCCCTGGTCGATGCCCCAGCGGAAGCCCGCCAGGTAGGCGGCGCCCAGCCCTTCCTTGCCCTTGCGGTGCAGGACGTGGACGTGGTCGTCGTCGGCCGCCAGCTCGTCGGCGAACTTGCCGGTGCCGTCGGGGCTGTTGTCGTCGGCGACGAGGATGTGCGCCTCGGGGACGGCCTCCCGTACGCGCGCGACGATCGGCCTGATGTTGTCCGCCTCGTTGTAGGTCGGAATGATCACCAAAGCCTTGCCGAGCGGGCCGTAACGCCTCACGCCACCGTCGTTCACTACTGCCCCTTCGGATACAGACACAGGCCCCCACCTTAGCGAGGTCTTCGGCGTGGTCCGGTCCAGCGGGGTGTGAGACGTGCGACGCCGGCGCGTGCGGGGTGCGGTGCGGGGCCCGACGTCCTTCGGTCCGACCCGGGACCCGCTGGCTGCGGATCGGCCGAAGGCCGTTGTCTACTGAACGTCCGGGCCCCACCCGGGTCGCACCTTCCGCCGGCGAAACCTTCCCTCGCGGCCGAGGCGCGGGCGGCGGTCGGCGTCGGCGAGGAGGTGTGGTCCGGTCGGACGTCCTGTGGTGGACGCGGGAGAACCTACCGGGCCGGGCCGGTCGGCTGTCAACACCCGTTTGACCTGCGGGGTTCCCGAGAAGCCGCAGGCCGGGCGGGAAGATCCGCAGGTCGGGGGCGAACCCGTGGTGCGTACATCCGGGTGGCCGTCAACGGCACATCACTCGTTCGGCCGTACGAACACCGTCTGTCCGTACACGACGGTCCGGAGGCAGACGGGCAGTTCCGCACCGGGGGACAGATCGGGCAGACCGGGCGTTCCGGAGCGGGGGTCGGTGGACCAGCGGGCCACCCGGTCGTCGGGCGCCTGGACGACCAGGTCGCCGGTCCGCCAGATCGCGTAGTCGGCGGGGGCGCCGGGGACGAGGATGCCGGCGTCGTCCCGGCCGACCGCGCGCCAGCCGCCGCGCGTGTGGGCGGTGAAGGCGGCCCGGACCGAGACCCGGTGCTCGGGGGTGCGGTGGAAGGCGGCGGCCCGGACGGTCCCCCACGGGTCGAGCGGGGTGACCGGGCTGTCCGAGCCGAAGGCGAGCGGGACGCCGGCGCGGAGCAGGGCGGCGTACGGGTTGAGGGTGCGGGCCCGCTCGACGCCGAGGCGTTCGGCGTACATGCCCTCGTCGCCGCCCCACAGGGCGTCGAAGGCGGGCTGCACGGAGGCGGTGAGGCCGAGCTCGGCGAAGGCGGCGACCGTCTCCGGGGTGAGCATCTCGGCGTGCTCGACCCGGTGCCGGGCGGCCCGGATCCGGGCCAGGCCGAGCTTCTCGGAGGCGGCCCGGAAGCCGTCGACGACGGCGGTGACGGCGGCGTCGCCGATGGCGTGGAAGCCGGCCTGGAGGCCTGCCTCGGTGCAGGCCGTGACGTGGGCGGCGACGGTGGCGGCGTCCAGGTGGGCGGCGCCGGTGTGGCCGGCGGAGTCCGCGTACGGCTCGTGGAGGCAGGCGGTGTGCGAGCCGAGGGAGCCGTCGGCGAAGAGGTCGCCGGCCGCGCCGAGGGCGCCGAGCGCGCGGGCCCGGTCGATGTCGAGGTCGGCCCAGTAGCCGACCACGCGGGGGCCGGGTTCGCTGCGGGCGAGGTCCAGCAGGCCGGTGAAGTCGTCCTCGGAGGAGATCCGCGGCCCGCCGCACTCGTGGAGGGTGCCGATGCCGAGCGAGGCGGCGTGCGCGCGGGCGGCGCGCTGGGCCTCGGCGCGCTGGCGCGCGGAGACGGCGGCGAAGGCGGCGGCGCGGACGGCGTGGTGGGCGTCGCCGGTGAGCGGCGCGCGCCCGTCGTGGAAGCCGTCCAGCTCCCGTACGCCGGGGACGAGGTCGAGCAGGGCGGTGGTGACGACGGCCGAGTGGACGTCGATCCGGGTGAGGTAGAGCGGCCGGCCGCCGGTGAGCCCGTCCAGCTCCTCGCGGGTGAGCGGGCGCCGCTCGGGCCAGCGGGAGGCGTCCCAGCCGTGCCCGATGAGGATGCGGTCCTCGGGGCGGGCGGCGGCGTGGGCGCGGATCAGCTCCGCCGCCTCGGCGAGCGTGGCGGCGGCGGAGAGGTCGAGGCCGGTGAGCGCGAAGCCGGTGGCCGTGGTGTGCACGTGGGCGTCCACGAAGGCCGGGGTGACGAGCGCGCCCTCCAGGTCGATCACCTCGTCCACGCCGGACGCGAAGGCGTCGGCGGCGCCCTCCTCGCCCACCCAGGCGATGTGACCGCGCTCCACCACCATGGCGGTGGCGAAGGGGTCGGCGGGGCTGTGGACTTCTCCACCGCGCAGGAGCACGGTGCGGTGTTCGCCGGAATTCTGGCTTTCGCTCATGCGACCAGGCTAGGGCCTGCCCGGTGGGCCGCCGTCGGCGGGCCACGGCGTCCGGCGTGGTGCGTCGCGAGGCGCCGCGCCGGGCGCCGCGGGCCCGGCCGCGGCTCGCCGGGCGGGCGCCCTAGACGCGCGGCGGCCTGGCCTCGTACGGCGTGGACAGGACGACGGTGGTGCGGCTGGAGACGTGGGCCTGGGAGCGGATGCGGCTGAGCAGGTGCTCCAGCTCCAGCGGGGTGGCGACCCGGACCTTCAGGATGTAGTTCTCGTCGCCGGCGACGCTGTGGCACGCCTCGATCTCGGGGATGTCGGCGAGCCGGTCGGGGGTGTCGTCGGGGGCGCTGGGGTCGAAGGGTTTGACCGAGATGAAGGCGGTCAGCGGCAGGCCCACCGCCTCGGGGTCGACGACGGCGGCATAGCCGCGGATGACACCGCGCTGCTCCAGCCGGCGGACGCGCTGATGCACGGCCGACGTGGACAGGCCGGTGGCCTTGCCCAGGTCGGTGTAGCTCATGCGCCCGTCCTTGACGAGCAACTCCACGATCTGACGATCCAGCTCCTCCATGCACCGACCCTATTGCGCCGAAGGGTCCCGGGCCCAGCCGGGTGCGGGCCGTATGCACCGCTATGGGCTGTCGCGCGGCACCTGCGACGGGCATGTGACGAACGCCACAGGTTTGGCCGGGCCTCCGAAGCCCGCTCACGGTTATGCGGAGTTCCGTATGGGAAGGGCTTGCTGTGGTCCCGGCCGCACAGTACCGGCCGACCTGTCCGAGGGGGAGTTCTCCATGCTGGAGCCCGTTGATTCCGTCGAGCCGTCCGATGAGTTCGACGCGTACGACACGTTCGAGATGTACCGGGTGATCTGCCCGGAGTGCGATCAGCCGATCGCCCTGCTGGCGGACGAGGACGCGCTGCCGGAGCACGCGCTGTGCCCGTCGGCGTGGAACCCCTTCACCCTCACGGTCTGCCCGGGCACCGGACGGTCCGCCGACGAGGCGCCCTCCGCCGACGACGAGGCCGGCGTGCAGGAGCAGGACACCGCGCTGCTCCTGACGCTGCCCCAGGGTCTGGACTGGCGGACGCAGCCCTTCTCGCACATCGGCGGTCCGGGCTCGCGGCCGATCCGCGCGACGCAGCTGCGCCGCGCGGCCTGACCGTCAGCCCTCCCCGGTCCAGTAGTCGCCGCGCACCATCGCCGCGAGGGTGGCGTGGTGCAGGATGAGCCGGTCGGGGTCCGCGGGGACCTCGACCTCGCCGAAGTACGCCTGGCGGTACGCGATCCTCAGCATCACGATCGCGTGCCGCAGCGCCGCGTACAGGGTGTGGAACTCCATCGCGCGCGGGGTGTGCCCGGTGAGTTCGGCGTACCGCCGTTCGATCGCGTCGCGGCGCAGGAAGCCGGGCAGGCCGGGCTGGCCGAAGCTCACGGTCAGGTCCTGGAAGAAGCGGTGCAGGTAGACGGTCCAGCCGAGGTCGACCTCGCGGGGCGCGCAGGCCGCCATCTCCCAGTCGAGGACGGCGGCGGGGGTGAAGCCGTCGTAGACGATGTTCCCGATCCGGGCGTCGCCCCAGCAGAGCACGGCCGGCCCCTCGTCGTCCGGCCACAGCTCCTCCAGGCGCGCGAAGGCGGCCTCGATCAGCGGTGAGGGCGCGAGTCCCGCCACCACCCAGGCGTAGTAGGCGCGTTGGGCGTCGACGTGCCGGCGCAGCGGGCTGCCGGTGCCCTCCGGGAGCAGGAACTCGGCCTCCTTCGCCGGGACCTGGTCGTGGAGCCGGGCGAGGATCCCCACCGACTCGGCCTCCAGGGCGGCGCGTTGGGCGTCGGTGGCGGCGTGCAGCCAGTTCCCCTCGTACGTGTACGGCATGACGTCCGGCGGGACGCGCCCCTCGGCGCGGGCCATCACGAAGAAGGCGGCGCCGAGCGGTTCCGGGTCCTCCTCCAGCCAGAGCACGCGCGGGACGGGCACGTCGGTGCGGGCGGCGACGAGCCCCATCACCCGGTGCTGGCGGGCCATGTCGTAGACGGGGAAGACGGTGTACGCGGCGGGGTCGGCTGCCAGCCGCAGGGCGCAGCCGCGCACCGGAGCGTCCGGGTGCTCCAGGTCGAAGAGCAGCGTCTCGCTGGACATGCCGTTGGACCCGGGCACGGCGAGCCCGGAGACGGTGGCGCCGGGCAGCCTGCGGTCGAGCCAGGCGGTGAGCCGGGCGGCCAGCTCCTCGGGGTCGCGGGTGGTGGTGCGGGGACGGGGCGCGGTGGCCATCGGTGCCTCCCTCTTCTTTTGGGGCTCGGTTCGCCTCCGGGCGCTGTGAGCCGGGCTCACGGCCCCGACCGTGCTCGCCCCGCTCGTTCCTCACGGGGCTCCGCGCGCTCGGGGCCGTTCCCCCGGCGCGCCCTTCGGCTCACTCGCCGGTACGGCGGGGTGAGGTGCGGGGGCGGTCAGGCGGTGAAGCCGCTGGGGTCGTGGCGGCCGAAGGAGCCGTGCTCGAAGATGCCGTGGCCGGTGCGGCCGTCGAGGGTGAAGCGGGCCGCGTGGTCGGTGACGCCGTAGGCGGCGAGCGGGTGGGCGGCCGGGTCGGAGAGGTCGTAGACGCGCCGGTCGGTCCAGTCGCGGCCCTGCCAGGTGCCGTGCTGCCAGTCGCCGGCGGGCGGGTAGCCGGCGCCGACGGCGAGCGGGGAGGAGGCGAGGATCTCGACGCCGATCTCCAGGGGCTTGCCGCTCGCGTCGGTGAGGTGGACGACGGCGCTCTCGGGGTGGCGGCTGCCGGGCCGGTACGCGATCTCGGTGCGGGGCCAGCCGAGCTGGACGTCCCGGTGGCCGTTCCGGACCAGCTGGGCCTGGTTGAGGGTGCGGTAGCCGTCGGCGTCCTCCTGCGCGACGACCATCACGAAGCGGTCCTCGAAGCGCATCGGGATCCAGAGCCAGTGGAAGCCCTCGGGGCGGGACTCGGCCGCGCGGCCGGGCTCCTCGCCGGGGATGGGGCGGACGCCCCAGCTGCGGTCGCGGGTGCCGGTCCACTCCCCCGCCGTGACCTCGAACCGTTCGCCGCCGGCCCGGACGGTGCCCGTGCAGTGGCCGGCCTGGACGAAGCGGCGGCCTTCGAGGGTGAGCCGGCCGCCGGTGCGCTGGAGGTGGTGCGGCTCCCAGAGGGCCGGGAAGTCGCCGGTCCAGGTGAGGTCGAAGGAGAGCCCGTCGGGGTCGGCCGGGTCGGCGACGCAGCTCAGCGTGAAGCGGCGGAGGGGTTCGTCGACGGTGATCCGCAGCGGGCCGACCTCCAGGCGCATCCGGTCGTCGCCGAGCGCGTCGGAGGCGCGGACGGCGTGCAGCCGGTCGCCGGTGCGCAGGGTGGCGTAGGCGTCGACGACCCCGGTGTTGGGGTAGACGCCGAGTCCGGCGACGAGCAGCGCGCGGCCGGCGTGGTCGAAGACGTGGAAGATGCAGCGGTCGTAGGCGTTCCGGTCGCCGCTGACGTGGTGCTTCATCGACAGCGGGGCCTGGTGCACGGGGTATTCGTCGAGCGCGACGGGCCGGTCGTCGTCCACGGCTGACCTCCTGGTCCTCGAAGAGGATCTGACGGTACGTCAGACTCCGGGGCGAGGACCAGAGGTGTGCGCGAGCGCGGGGCGGGGGCCGCACGCCGCGGGGGGACCGGGTAAGAGGCGAACTGCCGCTCGAATCCGTCCGGCGGTGACCCGGCGGGCCGGGGCGCGTTGGTCCGGGCATGACCACGCTGTACTCCACACCCAGCGGAGTCGGTCGGCATCGGCAGACCGAACCGCGCGGTGAAGAATCGGTTCCGCACTGGATTCCGGCAGGGACGGCCGCACCCGGACCCGCCCCCGAGGGCTCCGCGCCGGCACCGCTCCCCGCGCAGGCCACGGCTCCGGAGGAGACGCCCGCGCCGGACCCGCGTCCGGCCGCCGCGCCCCTGCCCGTCCCCGCGCCGGCGGCGCCGGCGGCCGGGCCCGCGCCCACCGCCGTCGTACCGGTGCCCACGATGGTCTCCGTGCCGCTGCCCGCGCCGGTGCCCGTGCAGGTCCATCCGGACCCGCCGATCTACCAGGCGCTGTACTCGCTCTGGGCCAGCCAGGGGCGCACGGTGCCCGGGCGCCGGGACGCCGAGTGGACGCGGCTCGCCGCGGGACCCGTCTGGGTCGACCGGACCGTACGGGTCAGCGGGGTCCTGGTCCCGCCCGTCGAGGCGCGCTGACCGCCCGCCGGGTCACATGAGGCCCGCGCGGGTGACCAGGACGGCGAGCAGGACGACGAGGGTCCAGCCGAGGACGTGCTCCAGCAGCTCGGGGCCCCGGTCGTCCTGGGGGCCGCCCGTGCGCGTGCGCGATCGGAGACGGCCGGCGAGGGTGGTGGTGGCGCTCATGGCCACCACCATGGGGCACCGGGGCGGCCCCGGACCAGAGACGTCCCTCACACCCCCGGCCGCGCCCCGCACGGCTCGGTGCGCGCCGAGGGCCCGAAGCGCCCGGCGCGGCGCGGGAGTCGGCCGGCCGGGCCGCGGGGACGGAGGCGCCCTCGTGTGCCGTACACCACTCCCCCGCCCACGGCGATGCCCGTACGGAGCCGTGGCCCGCGGCCCGGGTGGGCGCCCCCGCGCCGGGGTGACGCCCCGGTAAGCCGCCGCGCCCCGGGGGGCGCGGGGGGGCGCGCGGCGCGGCGGGACCGCGGCGCGCGGCCCCCGCCCCGGCACCGCCGCCCGCGCCGGGGGGGGGGGGGGGGCCGGGGGGGGGGGGCGCCACGGGGCCGGGGCCGGTCACGGCGGAGGGGCCGGACCGCCCGCGACGGGGCGGGCTCAGTCGAGCAGCAGCTCCGGCGCGTGCAGCTCCAGCCAGGTGTTCAGGTCGAGCACCCGCTCCAGGCCGGCCCGCACGCCCACCGGCATGCCCGCCGGATCCTGCGCCACGACCTGCTGCGCCCAGGCCCGGTCGACGAGCGCGAAGACCTCGGTCTCCGGAGCCGCGACGAGCTCCTTCACCTGCTGCTGGAGGTTGGCCGCGTACTCGGGGTTCTGCGGCGAGGGGTACGGGCTCTTGACCCGCTCCACCACCGAGCGCGGCATCACGTGGGCGGCCGCGTGGCGCAGCAGGCTCTTCTCCCGGCCGTCGAAGGTCTTCATCGACCACGGCGTGTTGTACACGTACTCGACGAGCTCGTGGTTGCAGAAGGGCACCCGCACCTCCAGGCCGACGGCCATGGAGAGCCGGTCCTTGCGGTCCAGCATGTTGCGGACGAAGCGCGTCAGGTGGAGGTGGAAGATCGAGCGCATCCGGCGCTCCTGCTCCGACTCGCCGTCGAGGTGCTCGACCTCGGCGAGCGCCGCCGCGTACTGGTCGGCGGTGTAGGTCCCCACGTCGAGCCGCTTGCGCAGCCCCGGCTCGATGTGGTCGGTGCGGGCCTCCAGGCTCAGCGGGGGGATGACCGCCATCCACGGGAAGGTCGGGACCCGGGTCAGCGCCTCGACGTGGAACCAGGGGTAGCCGCCGAACACCTCGTCGGCCGACTCCCCGGACAGCGCCACGGTCGACCGCTCCCGGATCGCCTTGAAGAGCAGGTAGAGGGAGTTGTCCAGGTCGCCGAAGCCGTTCGGTATGTCCCGGGCGCCGACGGCGGCGCGCCGCACCGCGGGGTCCGAGAGGTCCGCCGGGTTCAGCACGACGTCGTGGTGGGCGGAGCCCACGTGGGCCACGACGTCGCGGACGAACGGCGAGTCGGGGGTCTCGCGCATCTCGTCGGGGACGAAGTTCTCCTCCTGGCCCGCGAAGTCGACCGAGAAGGTGCGCACCTGCTCGCCGCGGAGGGCCAGCCGCTCGGCCGCCAGGCCGGTGAGGGCGCTGGAGTCGAGCCCGCCCGAGAGGAGCACGCCCTGGGGCACGTCCGAGATCATCTGCCGGTCGACGATCCCGGTGAGCATCTCCCGGATCCGCGCCACGGTGTCCTCGCGGCTGTCGGTGTGCTCGACGGCCTTCAGGCTCCAGTAGGTCCGCTGCCGCATTCCGTCGCGGTCCACGGTGATCACCGTGCCGGGCAGCATCTCGTGCATGCCCTTCCACAGCGCCCAGCCCGGGGTCTTGGTCTGGGCGAAGAGCTCCCGCAGGCCGTCGGTGTCGACCGCCTTGCGCACCGTCGGGTTCGCCAGGATCGCCTTGGGCTCGGAGCCGAACAGCACGCCGTCCGGAGTGGGGTGGTAGAAGAGCGGCTTGATCCCCATGCGGTCGCGCACGAGCACGAGCTTCTGCTCGCGCTCGTCCCAGACGGCGAACGCGTACATGCCGTCGAGGTGGTCGACGAGGCTCTCGCCCCATTCGAGGTAGGCGTGGAGCACGACCTCGGTGTCGCTCTCCGTCGTGAAGGAATGCCCGAGCGTCCGGAGACGGTCCCGCAGCTCGCGGTAGTTGTACGCCTCGCCGGTGTACACCAGCACCACGGCGCCGGCGGGCGTGCGCACGCTCATCGGCTGGGTGCCGCCGGGCAGGTCGATGATGGCGAGTCGCCGGTGCCCCAGTCCGACATGGGTGTCCACGTACGTGCCGCAGGCGTCCGGCCCGCGGCACGCCATCGTCCCGGTCATCGCGTCGAGCGCGTCACGCCGGCGCGTCAGATCGGATTCGAAGGAAACCCAGCCAGAAATTCCGCACATCTGGAAACCTCATTTCCCGCGCTGTCCCGCGGAATTCGCAAAGTAAACGTGAAAGACATTCACAGCCCGCACCGGTATCGCCAATTTATCGTCCGGTGACTTCGCGTCACAATGTGCCCTTCACCCACGCCCCCGTGAATTCCTCACAGGGCGGTCAGGCGCAGTTCCCGGTCCGCGGCGAGGGTGAGGAGATCGGCGTCGTGGCTGATGAGGACGACCACGGCGCCCGCGTCGGCGACGTCGCGCATGGTGCGCGTCATGGACTGCAGATGGCGCCGGTCGACGCCGGAGCTGGGCTCGTCGAAGATGACGACGCGGCGGCCGCTCAAGCGGGCCGTGGCGACGACCAGGCGCTGCTGCTGCCCCCCGGACAGGGACAGCGGATGCCGGTCCCCGAAGCCCTTCAGATCGAGGTCGGCCAGCACGGCCGGGGCCTCTCCCACGTGCTCGGGGAGCGCGCCGAGGCGCAGTTCCGCGGTGACGCTGTCGGTGAAGAGCTGTCGCTGGACGTCCTGCATGACGAGCGCGGTCTCGCGCTGCCGCCGGGCGCGGGAGAGCGGGCGCCCGTCGAGCAGCACCTGGCCCGAGTGGCGCTGCAGTCCGGCCAGGACCCGCGCCAGGGTGGTCTTGCCCGCCCCGTTCGGTCCGGTGACGGCGGTGATGGCGCCGGCGGGCAGCCGCGCCTCGGCGATGTCGAGCACCGGCCGGCCGCGGAAGCCGCAGCGGACGCCCCGCAGCACGAGGTCGGCCCCGGGCTCGGCCGGGTCGGCCTGCCGCTCCCCGGTGCCGATGCTGGGTCCGTGCGCGACGGCGGCAGCGACCGGGGGCCTGCGGGGCGGATCGAGGCTGCGCAGCCCCTCTCCGCGCAGCATCTCCTCGGTCAGCGCCGGGAATTCGTCCCTGGTCCACTCCTTGCTGACGCGGCCGTCCTGGAGCACCACGATCCGGTCGGCGAGTTCGCGCAGGTAGTGCAGCCGGTGTTCGGCGATGACGAGGGTCGCGCCCAGCTCCTGGAGGTGGCGCAGCGCCCCGGTGAGCTCGTCGATGCCCTCCGGCGAGAGGTTGGAGGTGGGCTCGTCGAAGAGGAGCAGCGGCGGCCCGTGCGTGATGGCCGCGGCGCACGCCACGCGCTGCTGCTGCCCGCCCGACAGCTGCCGCAGGGAGCCGGTGAACCGGTCCAGCCCGAACTCGGCGACGACCTCGCTCACGCGCTCGCGGATCCGCGCCGACGGGGTGCCGAAGTTCTCCATGGCGAAGGCCAGTTCCGTGTCGACGGCGTCGGTGAAGAACTGGCGGCGGGGGTGCTGGAGCACCGTCCCGGTCACCTTCCCGACCTGGGCCAGGTCGGTGATCGGCGCGTCCGCGACGCGGACCTCGCCTTCGAGGGTCCCCTCGTGGAAGTGGGGGATGAGACCGTTCATGAGCCGCAGCGCGGAGCTCTTGCCGGAGCCGCTCGGGCCGCACATCACCACGGTCTCGCCCTGGCGGACGTGCAGGTCGAGTCCGTCGAGCACGACGCGGTCGTGCCCCTGGTAGGTCCATCGGACGTTCTTCAGCCGGATCACGCCGAGACCCTCCAGACCAGCGTCGCCACGGCCAGCAGCACGGCGACGCCCGCGGCCGCCGCGTCCATCGGACCGAGCCGCGGCGGGTGCATCGCGGTCGGCCGGGCCTCGGAACCGAGCCCGCGCAGCAGCGCCGACGCCGAGAGGTCCTCCGCGGCACGGAGGCTCGACGCCATCAGCGGGACGGTGAAGTACTCGATGGCGCGCAGCGGGCGGCGGAGCATGGCCGCCCAGCCGCCGAGCCCGCGCAGCCGCATCGCGTCGCGCACGGCCTGGGCCTCGCTGACGATCGTGGGCGCGAACCGCAGCATCACCGCGCCGGACACGGTGAACGCCGACGGCACCCGCGCGGCGCGCAACGCGGCGGTGAACCGGGTCGGCGGGATCGTGCGGACCAGGTGGACGGCGATGCCGCCGACCGCGATCAGGCGCAGGGTGAACTCGGCCGTGACGCCGACGACCCCGAGCACCGGCCACGGCGCGGCCGCCGGCAGCAGGAACGCGACGGCGGCGGCGAGGGCCGCGGCGGCCGGCAGTCCGAGCACGCGCTTCCAGGCGCGCTCCACCACCGCGAGCAGGACGCCGGCGACCAGGGTCGCGGGGACGTACCACAGGCCGCCGGGCGCCATGATGGCGATGCTCGCGGTCAGCAGGAGCACCACACCGGTACGGGGGTCGAGCACCAGGCCCGGGGCCGCCTCCCCCCCCCCCCGGGGGGGGGGCGGGGGTGGGGGCGGGGGGGGGCGCGCTCTGGGTGGGGGGTGAACACAACAGCGCTGGGGGATTTTTTTTTGATGGTACGGGCG
>NZ_JBHYKM010000071.1:11757-40581 GCF_042741435.1 Streptomyces sp. NPDC058955
CCACCTTTCGTGGGGTGAGGGCGCCATCTCCACCCACACCGGGTGGCGGGGGCGCGCCCCCGCCGCGGGGGCGCCCCCCCGGCCGGGCGGGGGGCGTGGGGGGGCCGGCGGCCGGGGTCGTCCGCGATCGGGTCGGGGTCACACCAGACCGGCCTTGCGGAAGTGCTTGTCCAGGAGCCGGACGCCGAGCAGGCCGCCGACGACTCCGAAGACCAGCGTGGACACGTCGAACCCGATCAGCACCGCCGGGGACAGCAGGTCGTTGAGCTGACGCGTGTACTCCTCGCCCATGCCCTCCATGTAGGGGCTGGAGAGGAACTCCTCACGGGCGTACAGCATCGGCGCGAACAGGCCGGCCATCCAGGTGCTGAACACGGCGTAGGCGAGCACGCTCATCTTCCGCGAGCGGTACCGGCCCGCGTACAGCAGCGCCTCGGCGATCACCGCGGCCACCACGCCGATGACGAGACCGATCGGCGGGCTGCCGATGAGCAGCATGAAGCCGTTCACGATGACGGCCAGCACGGTGACCATGCCGGCGTGCTTGACGCGGGTGAGGAAGAGCATGAAGGGCACGCCCGCCGCGACGATGCTCACCGCGCTCGTCACCAGGGTCATCACGGGCCCGAGGAATTCGAAGAGGGTGAACACCCCCACGGTCACGATGTAGAGCGCGCCGAAGATTCCGATGTTGATGAGATCCCGCGGACTCATGCGTAAGTCCATGCGCTGCGGGCTGACTTCGGTTGTCACTGGGCCCCTGCCCTCGTCTCGTTCGGGTGAGTTGTGTGCGGTCGGCCGGTGTTCACGGCGCGGAGAGCCAGGGGGCCGCCGAGGCGTCGGAGGCCGCGCGGGCGTGCGCCGTGAGCAGGTCGACGACCTGGTCCGCGTGGTGGTCCAGGTAGAAGTGACTGCCGTCGAAGACGCGCACCTCGCACGTCCCGTCGGTGGTGTCGCTCCACCCCTCGGCCTCCCACGGCTGGATCTCCGGGTCCCGGTCGCCGTACAGCACGGTGACCGGGGTGGTCAGGCGCGCGCCGGGCCGGGGCCGGTAGGTCTCGCTCATCCGGTAGTCGGACCGGATGGTGGGCAGGAACGCCTCGACGAGGGGGGCGTTGTCGAGGACGTCGGTGTGGGTCGCCTCGGTGCGGCGCAGCTCCTCGACCAGCTCCTCGTCGGTGCCGAGGTGCACCGTGCCCGGCCGGGTCAGCTCGGGCGCCGGGTGGCCCGAGACCACGAGCCCCTGCGGCGGGTGGCCCGCCGCGGTGATCTCGCGGGCCACCTCGTAGGCGACGAGGGCGCCCATGCTGTGGCCGAACAGGATCGTCGGGAGCTGCGGCCCGTCGACCGGCGGCCCGTCCGCCAGGACGGCGGCCAGGCTCTGGATGTCGGCCGGCATCGGATCGGAGTACCGGTCCTCGCGGCCCGGGTACTGGACCGCGAGGAACTCGAGGTCCCAGGGGACGGCCGCGGCCCAGGTCCGGAAGTAGCTGGCGCTGCCGCCGCCGTGCGGGAACAGCACCACCCGGGCGCGGGCGTACGGGCGTTCGGCGAGGCGGCGGAACGCGCCGGTGCGGCCGTCGCGGGTCATCGGTTCGACGGACATCTCGCTCACTTCCCGGCCGCGGGGGCCATGGCGATGTTCCAGAACTCGGCGTACCGGCCCCCGCGGCTCAGGAGCTCGTCGTGGCTGCCCTCTTCCACGACCCGGCCGCCGTCCAGGAAGACGACGCGGTCGGCGCGCTGGACGGTGCGCATCCGGTGGGCGACCATGACCACGGTCCGGCCGGCCATCAGGCGTTCGATGCCCTCGTGGACGGCGGCCTCGTTGACCGGGTCGAGTGCGGACGTGACCTCGTCGAGGAGGACGACGGGGGCGTCCTTGAGCAGGGCGCGGGCGATCGAGACGCGCTGGCGCTCGCCGCCGGAGAGCAGCGCGCCGCCCTCGCCCACGTTGGCCGCCCAGCCCTCGGGCAGCCGCTCGATGACCTCGTCCAGGCGGGCGGCGTGGGCCGCCGCGCGGACGTCGGCGTCGGAGGCGTCCGGGCGGCCGAGGCGGATGTTCTCCTCGATGGTGCCGTCGAACAGGTAGACGTCCTGGAAGACGATGGAGATCTGCCCCATCAGGGCCTCGGAGTCCATGTCGCGGACGTCCACGCCGCCGATCCGCACGGCGCCCTGGTCGACGTCGTAGAAGCGGGCGAGGAGCTGGAGGAGCGTGCTCTTGCCCGCGCCGGACGGGCCGATGACGGCGAGCCGCTGTCCCTGCGGCACGGTGAGGGAGGCGCCGTCGAAGACGGTGCGGCCGCCGTGCCGGAAGGTGACGGAGTCGAACTCGATGTCGTAGCCGGCCGGCTGCTTGGGCTCGGCCGGCTCGGGCAGCGGCTCGGTGCGCAGGAGCGCGTCGAGCTTGGCCAGGACCGAACGGGCGCCGCGGAGCTTGCCGCCGATGTCCGTCAGGGACAGCAGCGGGTCGGCGCAGCGGGCGGCCAGCACCAGGATCGTCAGGACCTCGGCGACACCGACGGCGCCGTCCAGCGCCAGGTACACGCCGAGGGTCAGCACGGCGGTGTAGACGGCCTGGACGGTCATGGTCAGGCCCACCGCGCCGGGCAGCGCGGAGAAGGTGGCGCGGCGCGAGGCCCGCTCGACGTTCCGCAGGGAGTCGTCGAGCAGCGCGAAGCGCTCCCCGGTCCGGCCGCCGGCCCGCAGGACCGGCTGGACCTGGAGGAACTCGATGACGCGGCCGGCGGCCTCCTCGTCGAGGTGGTGGCGTTCCTCGTCGCCGGCGGCCGTCGTGCGGCCCACCCAGATCTGGATCCCGGCCACGAGGGGCGCGGCGACCAGCGCGGCCAGGCCGAGCTGCCAGTTGAAGGCCAGCATCACGACGACGATGGTCAGCGGGGTCACGCTGGCCGAGATGAACGGCGCCAGGAGGTGCGCGATGACGGACATCGCCTGGAGCACGCCGCGGCTGGCGAGGACGGAGATCTCGCCCAGCCGGCTCGCGTTGTTGTACCAGCCGATGGGGAGCCGGGCCATGTGGTCGCCCAGCCGGTGGTACATGCCGCGCAGCAGCGCGGCGCCGACCTGGAAGCCGGACAGGTCGCTGAGGTAGCGCAGCACGGCGTAGACGGCGAACGCCACGCCGAACCCGATCAGCCACGGCCAGGCGTCCCCAGGGGTGTCCCCGAAGAGTTCGTGCAGTACCGGGACCAGCAGTGCGTAGGACAGTCCCTCGGCCACCGCCGTCACCGTCATCAGGGCGACGGTGCGGCGCAGCGGCCGGGCGTACTCGCGTCCCAGCACGCGCAGCAACATGCGGATCATCGGAGTTCATCTCCCTGGGGTACGCCGCCCAGGCCGTCGGCGACGTCACCGACCGCCGAGTGCTGGGCCTGCCAGAACGTGGCGAACTTGCCCTTCCGGCCGAGCAGTTCCGTGGGACGGCCGCGCTCGACGATCCGCCCCTCCTCCAGCATCACGACGACGTCGGCGTCCATGATGGTCTCCAGCCGGTGGGCGATGACCAGGACCGTCCGCTCGCCCTCCAGGGTCGCCAGCGCCTGGCGCACGGCCTGTTCGGTCTGCGGGTCGGCGAAGGCGGTCGCCTCGTCGAGGACCAGGACGGGGGTGTCGGCGAGCAGGGCGCGGGCGATCGCGATGCGCTGCGCCTCGCCGCCCGACAGCCGGGCCTCCTCGCCGATCACCGACGCGTAGCCCTGGGGAAGTTCCAGGATCCGGTCGTGGATGTTGGCGAGCTTCGCGGCCCGCACCACGTCGTCGTGATCGGCCTGCGGCACCGCCAGCGCGATGTTGTCCGCGACCGAGGCGCGCAGCAGGCGGACGTCCTGGAAGACGAACGACACCCGCTCGTACAGCTCGCGGCTGCCGAGCTGCCGCAGGTCGACTCCGCCCAGGGTCACGGCGCCCTGGTCGGGGTCGAAGAACCGGGGCAGCAGCTGCACCAGGGTGGACTTGCCGCTTCCCGAGGGGCCCACGACGGCGGTGACCGTGCCGGGCTCCAGGACGAGGTCGATGCCGCTGAGGACCTCGCGGTCGTCCTCGTAGCCGAACCGGACGCCGTCGAACTCCACCCGGTGGCCCTGCGGGATCCGCGGGTGGGGCGACTCCGGGAGGGACTCGACCTCCAGCACCTCGCGGATGCGTCCGACGGCGCGGCCGGCGGCCTGCATCTCGTCGAAGCCGTGGCCGAGGGCGGCCACGGGGGCCGTCAGACCCAGGCCGAGGAGCAGGAACGGCAGCAGGTCCGCCGGGGCGAGGCCGCCGCCGGTGATCCGGACGGTGCCGCCGATGAGCACGACGAGCAGCACGAACGGCGGGGAGAGCGCGAGCTGCATGCCCGCGGCGATCCGGGAGATGCCGTTGACCCACCGGCGGAAGGTGTCCACGAAGTCGTCGGCCGAGGTCTGGAACGTGCGGTGCGCGCGCCCGGATCCGCCGAACGTCTTGACCACCGCGATGCCCTGGACGAACTCGACCACCGAGGTCGAGATCCGGCCCATGGCGGTGTCGAACTCCTCCTGCTCCTTCAGCCGCGTCGGCGTCATCATCAGCGGGACCAGCGCCATCGCCATGACGACCGGGATCAGCGTGATCAGCGTCAGCTTCCAGTCGACGGTGAAGAGGTAGACCAGCGACGCGAGCGGCACCACGAAGGCGGAGACGAGCTCGCCGGGGGTGTGGGCGATGAACGGGTGCACCGCGCTCACGTCCTCGCCGACCACCTTGGACAGTTCACCCGTCCGGCGCTGCGAGAACCACCCGATCGGCACCCGGCCCAGCTGCTCGGCCAGGCGGCGACGGAAGGCCAACTGCACCTGCCCGTCGAGGACATGGCCGACCCCGGAGGACGCCGCGGTGAAGATCAGCCGGACGAACAGACCGATCACGCCCAGCAGCACCACGTTCCACACGTGATCGCGGTCGACGGGGCCCGGCGCCAGCAGGGTCCGTCCGAGCTCCACCACGGCGAGCAGCGGTGCCAGCCCCGCGAGGGCGCCGATGACCTGCAGGACCACCACGGTCACGAGCTTGTACACGTAAGGCCGGAGCAGTCGCCCGAAGTCGTTCTTCCCGGACGAACCGGGCTCCGCTAACCGCGTGGACCGCTCCCCCGCCTCAGCGGGATCGAGCACACTCATCGCTCTCCCATCCGATTTTCAAACACATTCCGATATCACTGTACCGCGCACGGCGAAACAGTGCCACCACAGTGGGGCGACCACCGGGTGAACCGAACCCCCTACGGACGGAAGGGAGATGACGCCGGGCCGGTCAGGTCGGCGACGGACAGCGGATCGCCGCCCTCCGGGTGTGCCACCTCCGGATATCCCAGGGTCTCGGTCAGCTCCGTCCAGGCGCGGGCGACGGTCAGATGCCGCTGACCGCCCCGCAGCGGGTCCGCGCCGGCGGCGGCCCGCTCGCACAGCAGGTCGAGCGCGGTGAGCACCCCGTCCCCCCACACGTCGTCCAGGGCGGTCGCCCAGGTGGGGGTCTCGGCCGGCCCCACGGGGGCGCCGGTGACGCCCAGACCGTGCGGCCACCGCTCCGCCACCTCCGACGCGTCCGGGAGGAACTGTCCCGTCGCGTCGGACGGCATGCTCAGGACCGGGCTCCACAGCACCGGTCCGTGGGTGTTGGCCAGCATGAGGTTGCCCGCGTCGGTCCCGATGGTGACGCGGTGCAGGAAGAGGCTCGAACTGTCGTCCCCCGCCTGCATCCGGTTCTCCACCCGCAGCGTCAGCGGCACCCCCGCGACCTGCCCGTCGACGCTCACCAGCGGCCGTCCGGGCCGGCGTTCGACCGGGGAGAGCGACCAGGGGCGCAGTCCGTCGAAGATCCCGGCCAGGATGTCGAGCAGGTCGAAGGAGACCTGGACCGCGCACATCGCGTCGACGAACACCGGCGTGCGCAGTTCGAGCAGCCGCCGGGCGGCCGCGGTGAACCGCCGGACCGGTTCGAGGTGCGGATAGAAGGTGTTCACCAGGTACTGGGCCCCCGACCGGCGCGCCACCCGCAGGCAGTCCGCCACCTCGGTCGCGTGCACCGGGTGCTCCTGGAGGACGTGGATGCCGCGCCCGAGCAGCTCCTTGGCCAGCTCGGCGCCCCGGCCGCCGCCGACCGCCGACGACACCACGACGCAGGCCGCGTCGATGTCGTCGGGCAGCTCGTCGACCTTGCCGTACAGGGGGACGCCGTACCGCTCGGCGAGGGCCGCCGAGCGGGCGCTGCCCCGCGCCAGGATGCCGGCGAGCCGGTAGCGCCCGGGCGCGGCGCGGTGCAGCGCCGAGAGGTAGACCTGGCCGAACCGGGTACCGCACACGACCACGCGCATCGGTCGCTCGTGGGTCATCGGCCCTCCTCCGGCGGGGCGGTGATCGCCTCCGCCGTCCGCGCCGCGTGCGGCGCGCGCACACAGCCGACGTGGTCGCCCGGGACGTCGACCACCGTCAGGTCTCCCAGGGCCACCTCCCGCCAGTAGTCCGCCGCGTCCTCGCGGGGACCGGGCACGAGGTGCCCCGGCTCGACCGGGCGCAGCAGGACGATGTCCCCGGCGTACGGCTCCGGTTCGTAGCGCGCCGCCGCCTCCAGGGCCCGCGCGAAGGCGGAGTGCAGGGCCGCGAGCCGCCGCTCGTCGGTCCCCGCCCGGTCCGGGCCGGCCAGGGCGCGGTGCAGCGCCGCCCGCCGCTCGGCCGGGTCCGTCAGCCCGAGGGCGTCGGCCGCCGCGCCGGTCGCCGGGTCGGCTCCCAGTGCCCGGGTGAAGGCGTGGTCGACCGTCAGGTCGTCGTACGGCTCCCGCGGGACGGGGTGGCCGGACACGACGGTCAGCCGGCCGACCGTCACGCCCGCCTCGTCGAGGATCCGGGCCAGTTCGAGCGCGACCGGCGCGCCGAGGCAGTGGCCGATGATCTCCACCTCGTCGTGTCCTGCGGCCCGCACCTCCCGGGCGTACCCGGCCGCGAGTTCGCCGAAGAGGTCCGGCGCGGCGCGGTCGCCGGGCCCGTCGTCGCCGGGGAGGGCGAGCCCCAGCAGGGTTCCGTCCGCTCCCAGCGCGTCGACCAGCTCGTGGTACGCGGCCAGGGAGCCGGTGCCGTCGTGTACCAGGATCCGGGTCGGCCCCTGCCCGCCTCCGGCCAGCGGGACCAGGGCCGTGCTCGGCTCCCGCTCCGCCGGGTCGGGCGTCGCGGCCGCGGTCCCGGCCAGGGAGGTCAGCCACTCGGCGAGGCCGGCGACCGTGGGCCGGTCCAGCAGGGCGCGCAGCATGACGTCGAAGGTGGTCACGGCGGCCTCGGCGACGCGCTCGCGCACCTGTCCGACGAACTGCGCGGCCAGCAGCGAGTTGCCGCCCGCGTCGAAGAAGCCCTGGTCACGGTGGGGCGGCTCACCGCCCAGGACCTCGGCCCACAGGGCGGCGATCCGCTCTTCGAGGCCGGGGCGCGGCGGTTCGCCGGACGCCGCCCGGGGGGCGGTGGGCACCGGCGCCGAGTCGAGCAGGCGCTTGCGGTCGACCTTGCCGTTGGGGGTCAGCGGCAGCGTCTCGACGATCTTCACCTGGGCCGGGATCATGTGCGACGGCAGCCGCTCGGCGACCCAGCGCTGGAGCTCCGCGCCCTCCACGGACGCCGGCCGGTGCTCCGGCAGCACGAAGGCGACCAGGGCGCGTTCGAAGGCGTCGCCGCCCGTGGCCAGCACCACGCAGCTGCCCACGGCGGGGTGGTCGTCGAGCACGGACTCGATCTCGCCGAGCTCGATGCGGTGTCCGCGGATCTTGATCTGCTGGTCGGCGCGGCCGCAGAACTCGATCTCCCCGTCGGGCAGATAGCGGCCCAGGTCGCCGGTGCGGTAGAGCGCCTCGCCCGTCTCGGGGTGCCGGAGGAAGCGCTCCGCGGTCCGCTCGGGATCGTTGAGGTAGCCCGTGGCCAGGCCGACGCCGGCGATGTACAGCTCGCCGACGACCAGGTCGGGCCGGTCGCGCAGGGCGGAGTCGAGGACGTGGAACCGCTGGTTGGCCAGCGGACGCCCGTACGGGATGCTGCGCCAGTGCGGTGCGACGGTCCTGATGGGGTGGTAGATCGACCAGATCGCCGCCTCCGTCGCCCCGCCCATCCCGATCAGCTCCGCCCCGGGCACGTGCCGGCCGGCGTGGCCGGGCAGCGACAGCGGGATCCAGTCGCCGGAGAGCAGGGCCAGCCGCAGCCGGGAGAGGTCGGCGGGTTCGACGTCCAGGTAGTGCATGAGCATCTGCAGCTGGGCGGGGACCGAGTTCCACACGGTCACGCCGTGCGCGGCCATCATGGCGGCCCAGTGCGAGGGGTCGCCCCGCCGGGCGGGGTCCGGCAGCACCAGCGCGGCACCGAGGGCCGGCGGACCGAAGAGGTCGTAGACGGAGAGGTCGAAGCTGAGCGCGGCCAGCCCCAGGACCCGGTCGTCGGCGCCGACGCCGAAGCGCGTGTTGATGTCGTGCACCGTGTTGGCCGCGGCCCGGTGGGTGATCATCACGCCCTTGGGCACCCCGGTCGAGCCCGAGGTGTGCATGACGTAGGCGAGCGCGTCGGGTCCGGTCGCGGGGGTGTCCGCGATCCCGTCCAGCGGGACGGGGGTCACCGCGGAGACGTCCACCGCCAGGACTCCGGGCGGGCCGTCGGTCGCGGTGCCCGCCACCACGGTGTACCGGGCGCCGCAGTCGGTGAGGATCCGGTCCCGGCGGACCCGGGGCTGGCCGAGGTCGACCGGCACGTACACGCCGCCGGCGAGGAGCACGCCGAGCACCGCGACGGCCTGCTCCCGGCTCTTGTCGATCAGCACGCCGACGAAGTCGCCCGGCCGGCATCCCTCGGCCACCAGCCGCTCGGCCACGGCGGCCGCCCGCCCCAGCCACTGCCCGTAGGTCAGCGTCCCGGCCGGGTCGATCACCGCGGTCCGGTCCGGGAACGCGCGGGCGTACGCCACGAGCGGGTCGTGCAGCAGCCCGTCGGGGACCGGCGCCTCCGTCGCGTTCGCCGCGTCGCGCGGGGCGCGCAGGCGCTCCGGCAGGGGCTGCGGGTCCACCGCCGACCACGGCCGGTCGCTCTCGGCCAGCCGGTGCAGCAGCCCCTCGAAGGCGGCGAACATGTCGTCCACCAGGCCGTCGGGGAAGACCCCTTCGCGGACGTCCCAGTTCATGTCCAGGCCGCCGTACTGGTCGCCCACCTGGCAGTCGATCCAGACCTGCGGGGTCTGGCTGATGCCGTGGACGGGCCGCGCCTTCCGGCCCGCGGGCGACACCGCGCCGCCGCCGACCCCGATGCTGCCGGTGAACACCACGGGCACCACCGCCGCCTCGCGGCCACGGCGCCGGGCGAGCTCGCGCAGCACCTCCACGCCGCTGTACAGCCGGTGGTCGAGGTCCTCGAAGACCTGCTCGCCCAGGGCGACGGCCCGTTCCGCGAAGGTCGTCCGGCCCTCGCCGCCGACGGCGAGCAGGCTCAGCGAGGTGAAGTCGCCGAGCAGCCGGTCCACCTGCGGGTGGAGCGGCAGCCGGTTGAGCACGGGCAGGCCGAGGCTGAAGCGTTCGGTGTCGCTCCAGCGGCCGATGGTCTCCGCGTACGCCGCCAGCACGACGTTGGCGGGCGTGATGCCGTGCGCGCCGGCCCGTTCCTTCAGCGCCTGCCACACCCGGGGGCCGAGGGTCGAGGTCAGCCGGCGGAAGCGCGCGGGGGCGGTCGCCGGATCGTGGTCGTCGCGCAGCGGCAGCGCGGGCGCGCCGGGCAGCTCGTCGATGCGCCGCGACCAGTAGTCGCGGTCGCTCGCGTACCGGGCGGTCTCGCGGAGCCGGCGTTCGGCGAGCACGTAGTCCCTGAAGGTGGCGTCCACCGGGGGCAGTTCACAGTCGGGCCGGCGGTAGCGGCTGTCCAGCTCGAAGAGGACCTGCTGCATGCTGAGCCAGTCCAGCGCCATGAAGTCCACGGAGACGTGCAGCACGCTGCGGTCCGCCGTCCGGGTCAGGCGCAGCTCGTACATGGGGCGCTCACCGGCGGGGTGCACCTTGTGGGACAGCTCGTCGCGCACGTCGTCGATCGTCTTCTCGACGGTGTCGGAGGACGCGCCGCGCAGGTCGGCGAGGTCGATGCGGGTGTCCTCCAGGGCCGGCAGGACCCGCTGGGTGCCGTCCTCGGAGATGACCGTCCGCAGGGTCTCGTGGCGGCGCACCAGGCCGTCCCAGGCCCGCTGGAGCCGGTCGTGGTCCAGGTCCGCCGGGTACTCGTACTCCAGGTAGACGTGGCAGGAGACGCCTCCGTAGTCGAAGGCGGCGTTGCGGCCGAAGAGGTAGGCCGACTGGATGTCGGTGAGCGGGAAGGGCAGTTCGCGGTCCTCGGGCCGGTCCTCCCAGACCGTGCCGCCGGACGCCTCCGCCCCGCCGGGCGCGGCGGTGTCGGGCATCCGGTCCAGCAGCTCCGCCTTACACCGGCGCAGGTCGGCGAGCCGCTGTTCGGTCATCGCGCCGCGGGGCGCGCGGAAGCGCAGCCGGCCGCCCTCGCGCCAGAGCCGGATCCCGGCGCCGCGGAATTCCTCGATCAGTTCGTCGGCGTTCACACCGCACCCTCTTCGCAATCGTCGCCGTCGTCCCAGCCGTCGGCCGGCGCTACGCCGCCGACGGATCCGAGCCGGTCGAGCAGTTCACCCAGCCCCGCGACGGTCGGCGTGCGCATGACCTCCCGCATGGGCAGTTCGATGCCCGTCGCCGCGCGCACCTCGGCGACGAAGCGCGTCGCGAGGAGGCTGTCGCCGCCGAGCCGGAAGAAGTTCTCCTCTCGTCCCACCGCGTCCAGGCCGAGGAGCTTGCTCCACCGCTCGGCGACGAACGTCTCGGTGGCGCCCTGCGGCGGGTTCCCCGTGTCGCGCGGGCGGTCGGCGGACTGCTCCAGGACGGTGCGGATCCGCTTGCGGTCGACCTTGCCGTTGCCGCTGAGCGGCAGCGTGGGCAGGACGACGAGGTGGGCGGGGACCATGTGCTCGGGCAGCCGGTCCGCCGCCCAGCGGCGCAGCTGGGCCCCGTCGATGCCGCGGGCGGTCCGGGGCCGCTCGGCGACGAGCAGGATCTCTCCGGTGGGCTCGGAGCGCAGCACCCGGACGTCGCACAGTCCGGCCTCGGCGCACGCCTCGGCCCACCGCTCGCGGCCGTGCAGCCAGGCGGAGTCCGCCCGGTCGCCCTCGAAGCGGCCCGCGCGGGCCTCCAGGGGCAGCGCGGTGACCAGGGCCAGTGGCGTCGGGTGTTCGCGTTCGAGCAGGTAGAGGCGGCCGCCGGGGGCGAGCAGGAGGGCCATCGTGACGAGGGCGAGCCCGGCGTCCGGCATCCGGTGCAGGACGTTGTTGGCCACCACGCCGTCGTAGGCGTGGAGGTGCTGGGCGGAGATCGCGGAGCCGCTCTGCACGGCGGTGCGGGTCTCGTGTCCCTTGTCGCCGAGCAGCGTCTCGGCCTTGGCCAGCGCGGGCGCCGAGGAGCCGAGCAGGGTGTACGCGACGGTGTCCGGTCCGAGCGCGCCGAGCAGCCGGGCGGCGCCGCGGCCGCCGACCACGTCCCACTCCGCCACGGCGGGCGCCTCGCCGGCGCCGGCCCGGGTCCGCAGGTCCTCCGCGACGGCGTCGAGGCCGGCGGCGTTGCCGGGCATCAGGTCGCCGAGCGCCTCGGGGGCCAGCACCGGGTCGTCGAGCAGGGCGGTGGCGTCGGCGGCGCCGGTGATGATGGCCGAGTAGAGCGGCCCGGCCCATTCCAGGGCGGTGGCGACGGTGTCGAGGGCGGTGCCGCGGACGGCCTCGCGGACCTCGTCGCCCCGGGCCGGGTCGGTGGCCTCGGCCCATCGCGGGCCGTGCCGGTACGCGGTGTCGGCGCCGCGGGCGAGCACGCCGCGCCGGTCCAGGTAGGCGAGCCAGACGTCCACCACGGGCCGCTGTTCGGCGCAGACGGAGGGGTCGTCCGCGGTGGCGCCGTCGGGTCCGACGAGGGGGGCGACGACACCGGCGAGCAGCCTCTCCACGAGCCGGTGCTCGTGCAGGTGGGGATCGGCGGCCCCGGTCGCGGCGGTCCGCGGCAGGAAGGGGTTCTCCCGCCGCCCGCCCGCGGGGGTCCGGTCGGTGTGCGCCTGGACGCGGTCCGGGAGCGACGGGCGTTCGACCAGGGCGGCGACGAGTTCCCTGCGCCCCTCGGTGAAGGGGACGGCCACCGCCTGGGCGACCGCGGGATGGGCCTGGAGGCAGGTCTCGATCTCGCCGAGCTCGACCCGGAAGCCGTTGATCTTCACCTGGTGGTCGAGGCGGCCGAGGAACTCCAGGTTGCCGTCGGGCCGGTAGCGGCCGAGGTCGCCGGTGCGGTACCAGCGCTCGCCGTCCACGGTGGGGAACCGGGCCTCGGTCAGCTCGCGGTCGCCGCGGTAGCCGAGGGCCACGCCGGCCCCGCCGATCCAGAGTTCGCCGGGCACCCAGTCGGGGCAGTCCCGCCCGCGGCCGTCGACCACCCGGAACTTCTGGTTGCGCAGCGGCTTCCCGTACGGGATCGACCGCCAGCCGTCCGGTACCGAGGTCACCTCGTAGGCGTTCGACCAGATCGCGGCCTCGGTGGCGCCGCCGAGCGCGATGAGCCGGCAGCGGCCGTTCGACGCGCGGTCCAGCCGGTCGGGCAGGTCCAGTCCGATCCAGTCGCCGGAGAGGAGGGCCAGGCGCAGGGTGGTGGGGAAGGACCCGGCGTCGGCGGCGGTCAGCGCCATGTCGAGCAGGGCGGGGACGGTGTTCCAGACCGTCACCCCGTGCCGCCGGCAGAGCGTCAGCCACTCGGCGGCGTCGCGGCGGCCGGACTCCGGCACCAGGACGGCGGCGCCGCCGGCCGAGAGGAAGCCGAAGACGTCCCACACCGACAGGTCGAAGTCGAGCGCGGAGACCGCGAGGACGCGGTCGCCCGACCCGATCCCGAACCGCTCGTTCACGTCCTCGACGGTGTTGACGGCGGCGCGGTGGCTGAGCTCGACGCCCTTGGGCAGGCCGGTCGAGCCCGAGGTGAAGATGACGTACGCGGGGTCGTCCGGGTCGGCGGCCACCGGTGCGGCCAGGGGGCGCGCGGCCAGCGCCTCCTCGACCGTCAGCACCTCGGTGCCGGGGTGGGCCGGTTCCGGGTCGCCGGTGCCGTCCAGGACGACGCGGGCGCCACTGAGTTCGAGGATGCGGGCGCGCCGCTCGGCCGGCTGGTCCACGCCGATCGGGACGTACGCGGCGCCGGAGGCGAGGACGCCGAGCACGGCGGCGATCTGGTCGGCGCCCTTGGGCACGGTCACGGCGACGTACGAGCCGCGGCCGACGCCGCGCCCGGCGAGCGCGCCGGCGATGGCGAGGGCGCGCCGGGCCAGCTCGTCGTGGGACGTCTCGCCGCGCTCGCCCCACAGCAGGGCGGGCTGCCCGGTCCGTTCGGCGGCCCGGTCGAAGAAGACGGTGTGCAGCAGGTTCTCGGTGGTGTCGCGGGTCCGGGAGTTGACCTCGGTCCGCCGGCTCCGCTGCTCGGCCGGGAGCGGGAGCTCCGGCAGCGAGGTCTCCCACGCGCCGGCCGCCAGACCGCGCACCACCGACTCGTAGGCCGCCAGCATCGCGTCGAGCACCCCGGCGGGGAAGAGCTCGTCCACGGCGTCCCACACCAGCAGCACGCCGCCGTCCCGCTCGCGGTAGACCTGGTGGTCGAGCCAGATCTGCGGGGTCTGGGAGATCATCCAGGTCGGCTCGCCGAAGCGGGCGGCGAACGCGTCGGGGACCAGCGGCGCCGACAGGTCGCAGGCGAAGACGACCGGCGCCGTGCGGGGGGTGTCCGGGTCGGCGCGGGTGAGGTCGCGGAGCACGTCCACGCCGGAGTAGGCGGCGTGGCCGAGGTCCTCGTGCATGCGCTTCTGGAGGGCGCGCGCGTGGTCGGCGAAGGCGTCGCCGGACAGGTCGACCTCGACGAGCGCCAGTCCCGTGAAGTCGGCGACGATGCGGTCGATCTGGGGGTGGGCGTCGAGGTCGCGGTCGAACAGCGGCACGTTGAGCAGGAAGCGCTCCTCGCCGCTCCAGCGGCCGAGGACCATGGCGTAGGCCGTGGCGAGCACCACCGACGGGGTCAGGCCGGCCTCGCCGGCCCGCTGCTCCAGGCCGCGCCACTCGTCCGGCGAGAGCGTCACGGAACGGCGGACGAACCTCGGCACCTCGACCGCCTCGGGGTCGACGGCCAGCGGCAGCTTCGGACCGCCCGGCAGCGTGGGCACCCGCTCCTGCCAGTACGCGCGGTCCCGCTCGCGCTCCGCGCCGCGGATCCGCTCCTGGTCGGTGACGTAGCGCCCGAAGGTGTAGGCGATCGCGTCGAGGGCGTCCGGGTCGTCGTACAGGGCGGCCAGGTCGTCGAGCAGGACGCGGATGCTGGCGAGGTCGGAGGCGAGCAGGTCGACGTTGAGGTGGAGCCGGTCGGTGCCGTCGGGCAGCCGGGTCAGCTGGGCGTCGACGACCTCGCCGCTCTCGACGCGCATGCGGCGGTGGGAGAGCGTGTCGCGGAGCTCCCGGGCGGCGGTGTCCGCCTCCTCGGCGGTGCGGTCCCGGAGGTCGTGGACGGTGACCCCGGGCCAGGGCGAGGTGGGCAGGACGCGCTGCGTGGCGTCGTCGGCGAACGACACGCGCAGCATCGGGTGGCGCTCGATCAGGGCGCGTACCGCGTCCTCCAGGCGCCGGGGGTCGAGCTGCCGCGCGTCGAACTCCAGGTAGGCGTGACAGCTGACGCCGCCCAGCGGCTGGTCGTCGCTGCGGCCGATCAGATACGCCTGCTGGACCGGCGTGAGCGCGAAGGGCCCGTCCACCGGGAGGGCGTCGTCCGCCTCGGCGGGCCGCGGCGCGGTGCCCGCGCCCGCGCCGGGCGCGACGAGGTCGAACCAGGCCGACAGGCGCGGGTCGTCGGACAGCTCCACGAAGGTGACGTCGGAGCCGGTGCGGGTGAGCCGGGTCGCCAGCCGCATCATCTCCAGCGACTGGAGGCCGAGTTCGAAGAGGTTGCTGTCGTCGTCCTCCTCGGTCAGCTCCATGCCGAGCAGCTCGGACACCATTCCGCGCAGGACGCCCCGGTCCAGCGCGGGGTGCCCGGCGTCGGGTTCGTCCGGGCCGTGGCCGACATTCTCCAGTGACATTTCCAAGCTCCCTTGCACGCTCATGACTTCGCCGCGTCTCTCGCCGACCGACGGAAAATCAGGCCGGTCCGGCCTGCTGGGACTGCTCCATGACCCGCGCCAGATCGGCCAGGGTCCGGGCCTCGAACAGCGCTCGCATCGGGACGGCGATGCCGAGCTCCTTGCGGATCCGGCCGGCCAGCTTCGCGGCGAGCATCGAATGGCCGCCCAGGTCGAAGAAGTTGTCCTCCGGTCCGGCCGCCGCGATCTGCAGCGTCTCGCGCACCATGGCGCACAGGACCTCTTCGTACGCGTCCGGGTCGACGGCGGTGCCGGCCGCGGGCCGCGGCGTCGCGTCCGGGGCGGCCCCGTCCCCACCGCGGGCGGCGCGTTCGGCGAGCGCCTTGCGGTCGACCTTTCCGTTCAGCATGGTCGGGAAGCGGTCGAGCACGACGATGCTCGACGGGACCATGTGCTCGGGCAGCGCGCGGCGGGCGTACTCCCGCAGCTCCGCCTCGGCGACGCCGTGCCGTGCCGACGTCTTGACGTAGGCGACGATGTGCTCGGTGGCGACGTCCGCACCGCCGACGGCCGCGACGACGATCTCGACCGCCGGGTGGCTCTCCAGCCGCGACTCGATCTCGCCGAGCTCGATGCGGAAGCCGCGGACCTTCACCTGATGGTCGATCCGGCCGGTGAAGTACAGCTCGCCGTCGGCCTCCAGCCGGCCCCGGTCGCCCGACCGGTACATCCTGCTTCCGGGCGGGCCGTACGGGTCGGCCACGAACCGGCTCGCCGTCAGGCCCGGGCGGTTCAGGTAGCCGCGCGCCACGCCGCTGCCCGCGAGGTACAGCTCGCCCTCCCGGCCGTCGCGGAGCTCCCGCAGCCCCTCGTCGAGCACGTACACGGCGGCGCCGTCCCACGGGGTGCCGACGGTCACCTCCTCCTGGACGCCCTCGATGGGTCCGCCGATGGAGGTGCCGACGGTCACCTCGGTCGGGCCGTAGGCGTTGAACAGCCGCCTGCCCTTGGACCATTCCTCGGCGAGCGACCGGGTGCAGACGTCGCCGGTGGAGGTGATCGTCCCGTCGACCAGCAGTCCCTCGCTGTCCGTGACGCCCAGGGCGACCGGCGGCAGGACGGCGTGGTCGATGGCGTACGTGAGCATGGTCTCGCGCAGCGACTCGCCCGGCATGAGGGCGTGCTGCTCGGCCATCACCAGGGTCGCGCCGTTCAGCAGCGCGAGCGCGAAGTCCCAGAACCAGGCGTCGAAGCTGAAGGAGGCCCACTGCAGGACGCGCTGGCCGACCCCGACCCCGTACAGCCGCTTCTGGGTGGAGACGAGGTCCGTCACGCCGGTGTGGCTCAGCGCGACGCCCTTGGGGACCCCGGTGGAGCCGGAGGTGTAGATGACGTACATCAGATGGGCCGGGGTCAGCGGGGACAGGCGCTCGCCGTCGGTGACGTCGTCGCCGCGCTCCGCCGCGCACCCGGCCTCGAAGGCGGGGTCGTCGAGCACGAGTTCGGGCACGTCCAGGCCGGGGGAGCCGACGCCCTCGGTCCGCAGCAGCAGCACCGGGCGCGCGTCCACGACCATGTGGGCGAGCCGCTCGGCCGGGTAGCCGGGGTCCAGCGGCAGATACGCGCCACCGGCCTTCAGCACCGCGAGCACCGCGACGATCAGCCGGTCCGATCGCGGAACGGCGATGGCCACGAGCGAGTCCGGGCCCACGCCGGCGGCGATCAGCCGCCGGGCGAGCCGGTTCGCGCTCGCGTTCAGCTCCGCGTATTCGACGACGGTGTCACCGAAGACGACGGCAGGCGCGCTCCCCGACTCGGCAACCACGGACTCGAATATCTCCGAAACAGTGTTCAACGCCGCTCCGCCTCCGACACAGAGTTCCAGCAGGAATGATCCGACGATGTCACGGAGCCCGGGAGGCCGGCCGAGCCGTGAAAGAACTCTTTCTCCGGCGGCTCGACGGGCCCTCGGCCCCGCCATGATGAGTGAGGGCCTGACTTCGTTGCTCCGCAACCTCGTCACGGAGAGAAGGAATCAAAGTGACCGACGACGTAAAGTATCGTGACT
Source organism: Streptomyces sp. NPDC058955 (assembly GCF_042741435.1). Taxonomy (NCBI): domain Bacteria; kingdom Bacillati; phylum Actinomycetota; class Actinomycetes; order Kitasatosporales; family Streptomycetaceae; genus Streptomyces; species Streptomyces sp. NPDC058955. Next base: position 29,011 of record NZ_JBHYKM010000071.1, read on the forward strand.
ACCTCGAACTGGACGCGCTGCTGTCCCTCCAGAAGCCCCGCGCCGCGGAATCCGTGGAAATGAGATCGACGGTTCTTTCGGAGCAGTTCTTCATCATCGCGCACCAGGCGAGCGAACTGTGGCTCAGGCAGATCCTCTCCGACCTCGAAGCCGTCGTGGACGTCATGACGACGAGCGACGACACGTCCGAGGCGGAATGGATCGTCGATCTGCTGCAGCGCGCCGGGGAACTCGTCCGCCTGCTGAACACCCAGCTGACCGCGCTGGACCGGCTGCCGCTCGGCGACTTCGCCACGTTCCGCACGCTGCTGGGCACGGCGAGCGGCGCGCAGTCGGAGCAGTTCCACCGGCTGGCCCACCTGATCGGCGACGCCACGACGGAGGGGCCGCTGTACCAGGCGTTCGCCGCGTGGGTGGCCAGGTCGGGACACTCGGTCGCCGACCTGGCCCGGCAGGGCATCGACGCCGGCATCCACTACCGCGTCATCGAGGCGCTGCTCGACGTGGGCAACGGCTACTGGCGATGGCAGGTGAGCCACATCAGCCTGATCACGAGGGTGCTGGGCCCGCACGCCGGAACCGGCGGCACCTCGGGAGCCGACTACCTGGTCAATCGCTGCACCCTCCCCTTCGCCGAGCTGCGCGAGCTGCGCAGCCACGCGCACGTCGGTCTCAGCGTCACGGGCTCGTGACCCCGGGTGGCGCCGGTCACGCCACCCGCCACCGCGCCGCCGGCGGCGCCTGCTAGAGGGGTTCGAGGACGAAGCCGCGTCCCCAGACGTTGCGCACCGCGAGCCCGACGATCTGCAGGCGCCGGCGGAGCCGCATGACGTGCAGGTCCAGTGCGTTGCTGGACGAGCTGGAGCCGGAGTTCTTGAGGATCTCCCGCAGTTCGGTGCGGTAGATGATCTGTCCGTAGCGCGCGACCAGCGGCGCGAGCATCTCGCACTGCGTCAGGGAGAGCGTGACGGACGAGTCCTCGAAGTAGAGGATGCCGGTCGGGTCCACCACGGGCTTGGACTTGAGAACGGCCCGATGGGCCAACTGCCTCAGCCGGGCCTGGAGGTCCTCCTGCACGATGGGGGGCCGTACCCAGTCCTCGTAGAGGCTCAGCTGCTCCGGCGGCGAGGCTCCGTGCTCGACCACCAGGAGGCAGAGATGCCCCCGGGCCTTGCACTGCTCGCGGATGTTCCTTTCCGCCGGCCAGCGGACGAATGTGACCCGGTTCTTCACATCAGCATGCACAGCTGCCCCCCAGTGACCTCACCCCGTTGACGTCACCCATCAGGCGGGACACTCCTCCGCCGACGGGCCGCCGTGCGCCGCCATCGCGTCCCGCAGGCTCTTCGGGCGCATGTCCGTCCAGTTGCGTTCGATGTAGTCGACGGTCTCGGCGCGGACGGCCGGGCCGTAGACGACCCGCCAGCCGGCCGGCACCGCGACCTTTTCCGGCCATAACGAGTACTGCTCCTCGTCGTTGCACAGCGCCAGAAATTCCGCGCTATCGTCCTCGAATGAATGAGGCATCAATTCAGACCTTTCTCGATCCGAAACAGTGAAAGCGACCCGGTGACCGTCGGACATTTCCCGCCGCCGCGCCCCCCGGGAAGCGTTGTCGACATTAGCAGCGGGGACCTTGACAAGGCAGCTTCACTCCGCATTCGTCCGTGTGCGTTTTACCTATTGACAATCGAGCCATGATCATCTCGGCGGGTCGGAGAGCGGACCCCCGGCGCTCCCGGACCCGGTCCGGAAGGCCCCGGTCCGCGGCGAAAGGAACGGGCAAGAGTTCGGACAGTGGCCGGTCTGCGCCTGTCATGCTCGGCCAATGACGCAGTCCGCTCTCGAATTCCGTTCCCTGGATCTGACCGATCCGGCCACATTTGTGGAGAACGACGTCCACGAGTTCTGGCGCGCGGTGCGTGCCGAACGCCCCGTCTACTGGCACGAACCCACCGAGCGGCACCCCGGCTTCTGGGTGGTGTCCCGGTACGCCGACATCCAGGAGCTCTACCGGGACGGGCCGCTGACCTCCGTCCGGGGCAACGTCCTCGACGTCGTGCTGCGCCGTGACGACTCCGCCGGCGGCAGCATGCTGGCGGTCACCGACGGCCCGCGTCACCGGCAGCTCCGCAACCTGCTCTTCAGCGCGTTCACCCCGCGCGGGCTCGGCCCGGTCGTGGAGAAGGTCCAGCGGCGCGCGCACCGGCTGGTGTCGGAGGTCGTGGGGCTGGACTCGTTCGACTTCGCCGCCTCGGTGGCCGAGCGCATCCCGATGAACACCATCTGCGATCTGCTGGCCGTCCCGTCCGAGGACCGCGAGAGCCTCCTGGGGTGGAGCAAGATGGCCCTGTCCTCGGGCCACGCGGACGGCACCGACCTCGACGCGCTCGGCGCCCGCAACGAGATCGTCCTCTACTTCATGGAACTGGCCCAGGAGCGACGGGACTCCCCCGGCGACGACGTCGTCAGCATGCTCGCCGCGGCCGAGATCGACGACCGGCCGCTCTCCCTCGACGAGATCGCCGTCAACTGCTACAGCCTCATCCTCGGCGGCGACGAGACCTCCCGGATCTCGGCGATCTGCGCGGTGCTCGCCCTCATCGAGAACCCCGGCGAGTGGCAGGCACTGAAGAGCGGAGAGGTCTCCCTCGACTCGGCGGTCGAGGAGATCATCCGCTGGTCGACCCCGGGCATCCACCTGGCCCGCACCGCCGTCCGGGACTTCGAACTGCACGGCCGGCGGATCCGCGAGGGCGACATCGTCACCCTGTGGAACATCTCGGCCAACAACGACGAGTCGGTGTTCCACGAACCGCGCCGCTTCACCCTGTCCCGCTCCCCCAACCGGCACCTGTCGTTCGGTCACGGCCCCCACTACTGCCTGGGCGCCTACCTCGGCCGGGCGGAGCTCCGGGCGCTGCTCGCCGCCCTGGTGGACCAGGTCGACCGGATGGAGCTGCGCGGCACGCCCCACCGTCTCTACTCCAACTTCCTCACCGGGTACGAGAGCCTGCCGGTTCACTTCGCGCCCAGGTGAGGACGCGCTCAGCCGCACTCGGCCGGACACCGTCCGAGGACGATCACGACCCCCATCAAGAGGTGACAATGAAGAAGAACATCTGTGTGATCGGCGCGGGTCCCTCCGGCCTGGTCACGGTGAAGGAACTGCTCGACGAGGGGCACACCGTCACCTGCTTCGACCGCAGCACGGAGATCGGCGGCGTGTTCCGCTCCGGCATCGGTGCCGACGAGGCGGGCGCCTACGACTCGACGATGCTGACGATCTCCAACTACATGATGACGTTCTCCAGCTTCCCCCCGCCGGAGGGACAGGAGCGGCTGTTCTGGTCGGCCGGCGAATACCGGCGCTACCTGCAGGACTTCGCCGAGAAGTTCGGTGTCACCCCCACGATCCGCGGCGGCGTGGACGTCCTGGGCATCACCAGGAACGACGACGGCGGCTACACCGTGGAGGTCGAGCCGACGGACGCCCCCACGGAGCGGACCTCGCACCGCTTCGACGCGGTCGTCATCGCCACCGGCACCCACCGGGTCCCCAACTACGTGGACCTGCCCGGCCAGGAGGACTTCGCCGGCGAGATCGTGCACTCGGCCCACTACCGCAACGCCGAGCGCTTCCGCGGCAGACGCGTCCTGTGCATAGGCATCGGCGAGACGGCCGCGGACGTCGTCAACGAGATCGCCCAGGTGGCGGACGCCTGCACGCTGTCGGTGCGGCGCTACCAGCCCATCGTCGAGCGGTACCCCGGAGGCGGTCCGCACACCAACGACGCCTTCACCTCGCACCTGCTGCACTCGGTCCCGCTGGCCGCGGCCGGCGCGTTCATGCGGATGGGCATGCGGCGGAACAAGAGCCGGGGCAAGACGGGCGCCGCCCGGGCGGTGGCCGCCTGGAACGCGAAGAACCGGCACTTCTTCCACCACTTCCTGACCAAGAACGAGGCGTTCGTCCACCGGATCGTCGACGGCAGCCTCTCCGTCAACGCGACGGGCATCGAGCGTCTGGGGAAGGACTACGTCCTCTTCAAGGACGGCCGGCGCGAGAAGATCGACACGATCATGCTCAACACCGGGTACATCGAGGACTTCGGCATCGTGAAGGACGCCGACGTCACCGACGTGCGACGGCTGTACAAGCACATGATCCACCCGAAGCTCGGCACCGGCGTCGTCTTCATCGGCTGGGCCCGCCCGGCCGCCGGCGGCGTCCCGGCCTGCTCCGAGATGCAGGCCCGCTACTTCGCCCAGCTGTGCAGCGGCCGGATGAAGCTGCCGGACCCCGTCCGGCTCCAGGGGCTCATCGAGCGCCAGGCGTCGTACGAGAACGAGGTGTTCCACGGCAACCCGCACCTGCGGACCCTGGTCCACTACAACCACTTCATGATCGACTTCGCGAAGGTGCTCGGCTGCTCCCCCTGGCGCCCGGCCGTCCTCCTCCGCCCGGCGCTGGCGTACCGGCTGTGGGTCGGCTCCCAGATGCCGCACATCTACCGCCTGTTCGGTCCCCACAGCGACCCCCGGACGGCGCGCAGGGCCATCATGGGCGTGCCGATCGCGTTCACCTTCCCGCAGGCCCTCGCCGCCACGGCGGTCAGCGGCGTCTCGCGGCTGCTCATCGCGGCCGGCCTGATGAAGGCGGACCCGAAGTACTGACCGGACAGCCGCACGCCGGGAGAGTCACCCGAGGACTCTCCCGGCGTGCGGCCCCGGGCCGGGCGGACTACCCCGCCCGGCGCTCGGCGTGCAGGGCCTTCAGCGCCTTCTTGTCGACCTTGCCCACCGGAGTGCGCGGCAGGTCGGGCACCACGACCATCTGGTCGGGCAGCTTGTACGAGGCCAGGCCGCGGGCCCGGATGTGCTCCCGGACCGTGCGCACCGTGAACCGCTCCGCCTCGGCGTCCACCCCGCCGCGCAGGACGACGAACACGCAGACCCGCTCGTCGGCCTCGTCGTCCGGGATGCCCACCACCGCGGTGTCCAGGACCAGCGGGTGGGTCAGGACGTGACCCTCCACCTCCTCGGCCGAGACCTTCTCGCCCAGGTGGTGGATGATGTCCTTCAGCCGGCCCTCGATGACGACGTCGCCGTCCTCGGTCATCCGCGCGAGGTCACCGGTGCGGTAGAAGCCGTCCGGGGTGAACGAGCGGCGGTTGTGCTCCGGGGCGGCGAAGTAGCCGCGGATCGTGTACGGCCCGCGGGTGAGCAGTTCGCCCGTCTCGCCGGCCGGGAGGTCCCGGTCGTCGGCGTCCACGATCCTGATCTCGTCGTCCGGGCACACGGGCTTGCCCTCCGTGCCGAACACGACCTCCAGCGGATCGTCCGGGCGGGTGTGGGTGATCAGCCCCTCGCCGATGCCGTACACGTTGAGGATGCGGCACCCCAGGCTGTCGCTCACCCGCTCCGCCGCGGCCGGACCGAACTTCGAGCTGCCGACCTGGATGGTCATGCCCTTCATGTCGACCGGCGTGCTGAGCGCCGCCTCCGCCCACAGCAGCGCCAGCGCGGGCACCAGCGTGGTGAGGGTGACGCCCTCCCGCTCGATGAGCGGGAAGACGTGGTCGGGGCTCGGCGTCGCGGCGAGGACGGCCTTCCCGCCGAGGACCAGCGCGCCCAGCGCGCCGGGGCAGCCGAGCGCGGCGTTGTGCGGCACCGGGTTCGCGGCGAGGTAGACGCCGTCCTCGTCGAACTCCACGACCCGGGCGCACGCCTCGATGTTGTACGCGTAGTCGTCGTGGGTACGGGGGATCAGCTTCGGCACGCCGGTCGTTCCGCCCGACAGCAGCAGCAGCGCCACGTCGGACGCGTCGACCGGAGCCAGCTCCCGCGCCCCGGAACGGGCGAGCTCGGCCAGCGGCGTGAACTCCTCCGCCTCGCCCGCGATCACCACGTGCCGCAGGCCCGGCGCCTCGCGGCGGACCTCGCGGGCCAGCCCGCGGAAGTCGAACCCCTGCAGCCGGTCGGGACCGACGTACGCCACCGCGTCCGAGGAGCGCACCAGGTGCAGGATCTCCTCGCGGCGGTGTCCGGGCAGCGCCATCACCGGGATCGCGCCGATGCCGAACAGGGCCAGCACCGTGGTCAGGAAGCCGATCCGGTTCGGCAGGTGCACCACCACGCGGTCGTGGCGGGCGACGCCGAGGTCGAGGAGGCCGGCCGCGACCCGGTCGGCCTCGGCGAGCAGTTCCGCGTAGCTGAGCCGGCCCGTGGCGTCGACGGCGGCGATCTTCTCCGGGTGGCGCGCGGCGCGGTCGGCCACCAGCTGCCGCAGGGACCGGCCGCGCCAGTATCCGGCGCGGCGGTAGCGATCGGCGTATTCGGGGGGCCAGGGCACGAACCCGTCCAGCATGTGTCCTCCTAGTGTCCGACACCCCCAGGTTCGGCCAGGACCCCGGCGGCCGTGTCAGGCCCGACAGAGCTTTGACAGATTGCGGAGGAGGGCAGCGGGCTTTCGGTCAAGCTCGGGGTGTGAATGGCATGAGAACGCATGACCGAGGTTCGTTGCGGCTCCTCAACGACGTGGAGACCGCGGCCGTCCGACTGGTGTGCCTGCCCCACTCCGGTGGTTCGGCGGCGACCTTCCGTGCCTGGTCGGCGGCGGTGCCCGCGCACACGCAGCTGATCGCCGCGCAGTACCCCGGCCACGCGGACCGGATCGCCGACGCGCCCGCCGACAGCGTGGAGGAGCTGGCGGCCCAGGTCGCGGAGGACCTGCTGCGGCTGGATCCCGCCACGCCCTGCGCCCTGTTCGGCCACAGCCTGGGCGCGCTGGTCGCGTACGAGACCGCGCGGGTCATGCAGGCCCGCGGCGCCGGACCCCGGTGGCTCTTCGTCTCGGGGGCACCCGCGCCGGAGCTGGCCGGGGGCGGCACCACCCACCGGTCGGACGACGAGGACCTGTGGCAGTCGCTGCGGCGACTCGGCGGGATCGAGCCCGAGGTGGCGGAGAACGACGAGCTGCGGGACCTGCTGCTGCCGGTGCTCCGCGCGGACATCCGGCTGAGCGAGACGTACCGGCCCGCGCCCCCGCGCGCACCGCTGGACTGCCGGGTCCGCGGCTACCGCACCACCGGGGACCCGCTGGTGGACGCCGCCGGGCTCGACGCCTGGGCCTCGGTGTGCGCCGGCCCGTTCAGCACCCGCCAATGGCCCGGCGGACACTTCTGGTTCGTCGAGGACCCGACCGAACTGGTCGGGGACATCGCCGCGGTCCTCACCGGGAGCGAGGTGCTCCGGTGACGCTGGACGGAACGTCCGTGGTGGTCACCGGCGCGGCCACCGGCATCGGACTCGGCATCACCGAGTGCCTGCTGAAGGCGGGCGCCCGGGTCACGGTCGTCGGGCGCCGCGAGGAGCCGCTGCGCGACCTGGCGCAGCGGTACGGCGACGCCGTCGCGGTGGTGGTCGAGGACGTGTCCGCGCCGGGCGCCGCGGAGCGGATCGTGGCGACGGCGGTCGACGGCTTCGGCCGGCTCGACGCCGTGGTCAACAACGCGGGCCTGGCCCGCTTCGGACTGCTCGACGCCATCGACCCCGCGGAGCTCGACGCGATGTTCGCCGTCAACGTCCGCGCGCCCGCCGAACTGATCCGCTGCGCGCTGCCGCAGCTGCGGGCGAACCACGGCGGCGTCGTCAACATCTCGTCGGTCGGCGGTGCCCTCTCCATGCCGGGGCGCTCCTTCTACGGCGCGACCAAGGCGGCCGTCAACAGCCTGACGCGTTCGCTGGCCCGGGAGCTGGCCCCCGACGTGCGGGTGAACGCCATCCTGCCCGGCCCGGTGGACACCCCGATGTGGAACGAGACCGGCCTGGACGAGGCGGCCACGGAGCGCATGCGCGTCGACCTCCTCGCCTCGACCCCGCTGGGCAGGTTCGGGGACGGCGCCGACATCGGCCGGTGGGTGTGCTCGCTGCTCGACCCGGAGCTGTCGGGCTGGGTCACCGGAGCCCTGATACCCGTCGACGGCGGCCGCACCGCATGACGTCACGGGCGATTTCTACGAACTGTCAACGGAGCAAAGGTGGTACGTCGCATGAGTCCTGACATCCTGTCAGCGGCCGGATCCATTCCGTCGTCCTGTCTCCACCGCATCTTCCGGGCCGCGGAGACGCGGGTGGAGCAGACCGGCGTCGACGTGGTGAAGCTGCACGTCGGCGATCCCTACTTCGACCCGTCCGGCGACGTCGCCGACGCCTTCGTCGACGCGGTACGGCGCGGGGACACCAAGTACACCGGCGTGGAGGGCCTGCCCGAGCTGCGCGCGGCCCTGGTGGAGAAGCTCCGCGTGGACAACGGCGTGGACAGCGCCGTCTCCCGGCTGCTGATCTCGCCCGGCTCGTGCCAGGGCCTGGCCGCCCTGCTGCAGTCGCTCGCCGAGCCCGGCGCGGAGATCCTGCTGCCGGAACTGCACTGGCCGGTGCACCTGCAGCAGAGCGTGCTGGCCGGCTTCCGGCCGGTGCTGTACCCGCTCGGGGAGGGCTTCCGCCCCGACCCCGAGACGATCGCGGCCGCCGCGACGCCGCGCACCCGGGTGCTGCTGATCAACTCGCCGGCCAATCCGACCGGCGTCGTCCTGGACCGCGACGAGCTCGGCGCCCTGGTGGACCTGGCCCGCGAGCGCGGCTGGCACGTCATCAGCGACGAGGCGTACGAACACTTCCTCTACGACGGCGAGCACGTCTCGACCGCCTCCCTCGAACGCGACCTGCCGGTGGAAGAGCGCATCGTGCACAGCGTCTTCAGCTTCTCGAAGAGCTTCGCGATGACCGGCTACCGGCTGGGCTGCGTGGCGCTGGCCAACGAGCGGGCCGCGGACGTCATGAAGGTCACCCAGGAGGCCAACATCATCGGCACGTCGACCCCGGTGCAGTACGCGGGCATCGCCGCGCTGGGGAGCCGGTCCGAGTCGACGGCGCTCAACCGCAAGCTGGTGCAGCGGAACCGGGACGTGGCGCTGGCGCCGCTGGTCGAGGCGGGCCTGCTGAGCGAGCTGCCGGCCGGCGGGTGGTACGCCATGCTGGACGTGGCCCGGACCGGCCTGGACGCCGAGACGTTCGCGACCCGGCTCCTGGAGAGCAAGGGCGTCGCCGTGGTGCCCGGCAACGGCTTCGCGATGCGCCCCGAGGTCGACGACATGGGCCGGATCACCTCCCACGACTACGCGCCCTGGGCGAAGCACCTGGTGCGGATCGCGTTCTGCGTGGATCCCGACGCCCTGGAGACCGGGGTGCGCGCAATTCTGGAGTTCGTCGACGAGTGCAACGGGAAGTGAGCATCATGGCCAAGAGTGTTGTCATCGTCGGTGGCGGAACCGCGGGCTGGATGACGGCCGCCTATCTGAAGGCGACCTTCAGCGACCGGCTCTCGGTGACCCTCGTCGAGTCGAAGAACGTTCCGACCGTCGGGGTGGGCGAGGCGTCCTTCAGCACCATCCGGCACTACTTCGCCTATCTCGGCCTCGCGGAGAGCGACTGGATGCCGGAGTGCCACGGCACCTACAAGCTGGCGATCCGCTACGACAACTGGCGGGAGAAGGGGCACCACTTCTACCACCCCTTCGAGCGGCCGCGCGTCGTGGAGGGCGTCTCCCTCGCCGACTGGTGGCTGCAGAAGCGGCCCAGCGCGGACTACGACCGGGACTGCTCGGTGATCGCCGCGCTGTGCGAGGCCAAGCGCTCGCCGCGGCTGCTGGGCGGCGGCCTCCTGGGGCTCGACGCCGGCACGCAGCGGGAGGCCGAGGAGGCGGCCCGCTCCACGATGGCCGAGCAGACGGCCCAGTTCCCCTACGCGTACCAGTTCGACGCGACGCTGCTGGCCCGGTTCCTCACCCGGTACGGCACGGAGCGCGGGGTCCGCCACGTGCTCGACGACGTGGTCGACTCCGCGGTGGACGAGAACGGCGACATCACGCACGTCCGCACCAAGGAGCACGGCGACCTCACGGGCGACCTCTTCATCGACTGCACCGGCTTCCGCGGCATGCTGCTCAACCAGCGGCTGAACGTGCCGTTCGTGTCGTACCAGGACACCCTGCCGAACGACAGCGCGGTCGCGCTCCGGGTCCCGATGGAGATGTCCGACCAGGGCATGGGCCCGTACACCCGGGCGAGCGCCCAGGACGCCGGCTGGATCTGGACGATCCCGCTGGTGGGCCGGATCGGCACCGGTTACGTGTACGCCAGCGACTACTGCACCCCGGAGGAGGCCGAGCGCACCCTCCGCGCGTACGTGGGCCCGAAGGCCGACGACCTGACCGCCAACCACATCAAGATGCGGATCGGCCGGAGCGAGAACTCCTGGGTCAACAACTGCGTCGCGATCGGCCTCTCCAGCGGCTTCGTCGAGCCGCTCGAGTCCACCGGCATCTTCTTCATCCAGAACGCGATCGAGCAGCTGGTGAAGCACTTCCCCGGCGGCCGCGACGACGACCGGCTGCGCGCGTCGTACAACCGGCAGGTGGCCAACGTCATGGACGGCGTGCGGGAGTTCCTCGTCCTGCACTACGTCGCCGCCAAGCGCGCCGACAACGCCTACTGGCGCGACGCCAAGACCCGCACCATGCCGGACGCGCTGGCCGAGCGGATCGAGCAGTGGAAGGTGAAGCTGCCGGACCCGGACACCGTCTTCCCGTACTACCACGGCTTCGAGCCGTACTCGTACACCGCGATGATCCTGGGCCTCGGCGGTCTCGACGTCCAGCCGCTGCCCGCCCTCGCGATGATGGACGACCTCGCCGCGGCCAAGGAACTGCGACTGGTCCGCGACCAGGCCGCGTCGCTCGTCGACCGGCTGCCGAGCCACTGGGAGTACCTGTCGCACGTGCACGACCTGACGGGAACGCGTTCCTGACCTGCCCATCCGACGGAGAAGGAGGCCCTCCAGATGCCGGATTCCCAGTCGGGCACCGCCCTGCGCGCACCGGTCGACCCGCAGACGTTCCGGTCCCTCATGACGGCGCATCCGGCGGGCGTCACGATCGTGACCACGGTCGCGGCGGACGGCCGGCCGTGGGGCATGACGTGCTCGTCGCTGTGCAGCGTCAGCCTGGAACCGCCGACCCTGCTGGTGTGCCTGCGGGAGGGGAGCCCGACGCTGGCGGCTCTCCTCCAGGTGTCGGCGTTCTCCGTCAACCTGCTCCACGAGGGGGCCGGCCCGGTGGCGGACCTCTTCGCCTCGGGCGCTCCGGACCGCTTCGACCGGGTCAGGTGGACCCCGGAGGCCGAGTCGGGACTCCCGCACCTGATCGAGGACGCCCACACGATCGCGGACTGCCGGGTCAGTGACACCCGGCAGGTCGGCGACCACGTGGTGGTCTTCGGCGAGGTGGTCCGGGTGGGCGGCCGGTCGAACCGGGCGGCGGCCCCGCTGCTGTACGGCATGCGCCGGTACGGATCGCTCCAGGCCCATCCCGGATAGGGGCGGGGGCCGCCCGCCGCCCCGCCCCCCATGAACGAGGGGTCTGTGAGCCGCGCCCCCCCCAACCCCCCCGCGGTCGTGGGGGAGGGTCCGGACCCCGCGTTGAGGGGGGCCCCCGCCCCCGGGGGGCGCGA
>NZ_JBHYKM010000072.1:0-28526 GCF_042741435.1 Streptomyces sp. NPDC058955
CCACCGCCCCCCCCCCCCCCCCCGGCCCCGCGCGCACTCGGCGGGCCCACACCCTCCACACCCGGGCGCAGCCCGCCCCGCCCACGCTGCCCCTCGCCGGCGACTCCGGCGGCGCCCCCGACGCCGTCCTGGACGGCGAGACCGGCTGGGTCGTCCGCGGCGAGTCCGCCGAGGACACCGCCGACCGCGTCACCACCCTCCTCCTCGACCCCGACCTGCGCGCCCGCATGGGCGAGCGCGGCCGGGCCTGGGTGGAGGAGAAGTGGCGCTGGGACCTGCTCGCGGAGAAGCTCCGGGAGCTGCTGTAGACACGGGTGAGGGGCCCGGCGCACCCGCGCCGGGCCCCTTCCGCCGCCCGCCTACTTGGCGTAGATCGCCTCGATCTCGTCCGCGAAGTCCTTCGCCACCACGTTCCGCTTCAGCTTCAGCGACGGGGTGATGTGGCCCGCCTCCTCGGTGAACTGGGACGCCAGGACGCGGAACTTGCGGACCGACTCCGCCTTCGACACCGCCGCGTTGCCGTCGTCGATCGCCCGCTGCACCTCGGCCAGCAGCTCCGGGTCCTCGCGGAGCGCGGCGGCGGTGGTGCCGGCCGGCTTGCCGTGCTCGGACGCCCAGCGGCCCAGGAACTCCTCGTCGAGGGTGACCAGCGCGCCGACGAACGGACGCCCGTCGCCGACCACCATGCACTCCGCCACCAGGGCGTGGGCGCGGATCCGGTCCTCGATGACCGCCGGGGCGACGTTCTTGCCGCCCGCCGTCACCAGGATCTCCTTCTTCCGGCCGGTGATCGCCAGGTAGCCGTCCTCGTCGAGGGTGCCGATGTCACCGGTGTGGAACCAGCCGTCCGCCAGCGCCTCGGCCGTCGCCGCCTCGTTGTTCCAGTACCCGGTGAAGATGTGCTCGCCGTGCAGCAGCACCTCGCCGTCGTCCGCGATCCGCACCACCGAACCCGGCAGCGGCTGGCCGACCGTGCCGATCTTCGGGCGGTCCCACGGGTTGAAGGCGGTCGCCGCGCACGACTCCGTCAGGCCGTAGCCCTCCAGGACCGTGAAGCCGATGCCGCGGAAGAAGTGGCCGAGCCGCTCGCCCAGCGGCGCGCCGCCGGAGATCGCGTACTCGCCCCGGCCGCCGAGCACCGCCCGCAGCTTCGAGAAGACCAGCTTGTCGAAGAGCTTGTGCTTGAGCCGCAGGCCGAAGGACGGGCCCTGCGGGGTGGCGAGCGCGCGGCTGTAGGCGATCGCCGTGTGCGCGGCCTTGTCGAAGATCTTGCCCTTGCCGTCGGCCTGCGCCTTGGCCCGCGCCGAGTTGTAGACCTTCTCGAAGACGCGCGGCACGCCCAGGATCAGCGTCGGCCGGAAGGAGGCCAGCTCGTCCGTGAGGGTCTTGATGTCGGGGAGACAGCCGAGCCGGATCGGGGCCATCACCGAGGCCACCTCGATCAGCCGGCCGAAGACGTGCGCGGCCGGGAGGAAGAGCAGCACCGACGACTCGCCGGTGCGGAAGAGCGGCTTCAGGCGCTCCACCACGTTGCCGCACTCGGCGAAGAACGCCCGGTGGGTCAGCACGCAGCCCTTGGGGCGGCCGGTCGTGCCCGAGGTGTAGACGATGGTCGCCGGGTCGTCCGCGTTCGCCGCCGACATCCGCGCGTCCAGCGTCTCGTCCGAGACCTCCGCGCCCGCCTCGGTCAGCCGCGCGATCGCGCCGTCCTCGATCTGGTGCAGGCCCCGGAGCGCGGGCAGCTCGCCGCGCACGGACTCCACGGACGCCTGGTGCGCCGCGGACTCCACGACCGCCAGCGAGGCGCCCGAGTCGCCGAGGATCCACTGGATCTGCTCCGGCGAGCTGGTCTCGTACACCGGCACGGTCACCGCGCCGGCGCTCCAGATCGCGAAGTCGAGGAGCACCCACTCGTAGCGGGTGCGGGAGAGCAGCGCGACCCGGTCGCCCACCCCGACCCCGGCCGCGATCAGACCCTTGGCGACGCCGCGGACCTCGGCGAGGAACTCCTTGGCGGTGACGTCGGTCCACCCGCCCTCGACCTTGCGGCCCATCACGGCGACATCTGGGTGCTGGGAGGCGTTGCGGCGGATGAGATCCGTCAGGTTGCCGTCCGAAGGGACCTCGTACAGGGCCGGAAGGCTGAACTCGCGCAAGACTGCTGCTCCTCATCGGGCTCCGGTGCCACGGCTCTGTGTGACGCACCGGTGCGGTCCATGATCGGGCAGGTGCTCGGTGGGGGTGAGCACGACTGTGGACTGCCCGGACGTTACCCACCAGTACGTGGTTCCCGATAGGGGGTCCCGGCCAGATGTTCCGTGCGTCACACCAGCGTGACGCCCCTCTCCGCACAGTAATCCACAGCTTTCCCGACTCCCAAGTAACCGCAGGTCCGACGCCCTAAGGTGGCCCCATGCGAGTCCACGTGGTCAGCGACGTGCACGGCAACACCGGCGCCCTCGCCCGGGCGGGGGACGGCGCCGACGCCCTCATATGCCTCGGCGACCTGGTCCTCTTCCTCGACTACGCCGACCACAGCCGGGGCATCTTCCCCGACCTCTTCGGCGTGGCGAACGCCGACCGGATCGTCGAGCTGCGCACCGCCCGCCGCTTCGACGAGGCCCGGGACTTCGGCCGCAGCCTCTGGGCCGGCCTCGCCGTCGACCGCGCGACCGCCATCGAGGCCGCCGTGCGCCGCCAGTACGCCGAACTCTTCGCCGCCTTCCCCACCCCCACCTACGCCACCTACGGCAACGTCGACATCCCCACCCTCTGGCCCGAGTACGCCGGCCCCGGCACCACCGTCCTCGACGGAGAGCGGATCGAGCTCGGCGGCCTCGTCCTCGGCTTCGTCGGCGGCGGCCTGCGCACCCCCATGCGCACCCCGTACGAGATCTCCGACGAGGAGTACGCCGCCAAGGTCGAGGCCCTCGGCGAGGTCGACGTCCTCTGCTCCCACATCCCGCCCGAGGTCCCCGACCTCACCTACGACACCGTCGCCCGCCGCTTCGAGCGCGGCAGCCGCGCCCTCCTCGACGCCATCCGCCGCACCCGCCCCCGCTACGCCCTCTTCGGCCACGTCCACCAGCCGCTGGCCCGCCGGATGCGGATCGGCGCCACCGAATGCGTCAACGTCGGGCACTTCGCGGCCACCGGCCGCCCCTTCGCCCTGGAGTGGTGACGGGCCCGTCACCGGGGCGCGATAGCCTGCCTCCGGCACGTGTCCGTGCCTTCTGACTTCCGCCGGACCGCACAGTGGAGGAGCCACCGCGATGGCCGAACACACCAGCTCGAGCATCACCATCGAGGCGGCGCCGGCCGACGTCATGGGTGTGATCGCCGACTTCGCCCGCTACCCCGACTGGACCGGCGAGGTCACCCAGGCCGAGGTCCTCTCCACCGACGAGGCCGGCCGCGCCGAGAAGGTCCGGCTCGTCCTCGACGCCGGCGCCATCAAGGACGACCACACCCTCGCGTACACCTGGACCGGCTCCCACGAGGTCAGCTGGACCCTGGTCAAGTCCCAGATGCTGCGCTCCCTCGACGGCTCCTACCGGCTCACCCCGCTCGCCGGCGACCGCACCGAGGTCACCTACCAGCTCACCGTCGACGTCAAGATCCCCATGCTCGGCATGATCAAGCGCAAGGCCGAGAAGGTCATCATCGACCGCGCCCTCGCCGGCCTGAAGAAGCGCGTGGAATCCGGCGCCTGAGCCCCGGCGGGGCCGCGATAGCGTCACCCGCATGCGGATCATCCTCGTCACCGGAACCGGCGGCGCCGGGCGCACCACGGTCGCCACGGCGACCGCCCTCGCCGAGGCCCACGCGGGCCGCCGCGTGCTGCTCGTCCCCGGCGACACCGACCCGGAGCGCACCGGCCCCGCCGCGGACGCGGCCGCCGCCGCGGGCCCCGGGACGCTCACCGTCCTGCGGCCCGACCCCGCCGGGGACTTCCGGCGCGAGTTCCTCGCCCTCCAGGCCCGCTCGCAGACCGCCCTCGACCTCCTCGGCGCCTCGCCGTTCGAGGACGCCGAACTCACCGAGCTGCCCGGCAGCCGCCAGTTCGCCCTGCTCCGCGCGGTGCGCGAGGCCGCCGCCGGGGACCACGACCTCGCCGTCGTCGACCTGCCGCCGCTCCACGAGGCGCTGACCGTCCTCGCCCTCCCCGGACAGCTCCGCCGCTATCTGCGCCGGCTGCTGCCGCCCGAGCGGCAGGCCGCCCGCGCGCTCCGCCCGATGCTCGCCCAGCTCGCCGGCGTCCCCATGCCCGCCCAGTGGCTGTACGAGACCACCGCCCGCTGGGAGCGGGAGCTCGCCGCCGTCCAGACCGTCGTCGAGGCCCCCGACACCACCGTCCGGCTCGTCCTCGAACCCGGCCCGGCCGCCGCCGCCACCCTCCGCGACGCCCGCCTCGGCCTCGCCCTCCAGGGCCTCGCCCTCGACGCCGTGATCGCCAACCGGCTGCTCCCCGCCGCCTCCGAGGACCCCTGGCTCGCCGCCCTCACCACCCAGCAGCACCGGCACCTGGAGACCCTCCGCGCCGACGCCGGCGAGCTCCTGCACGAGCTGCCGCACCTCGGCCGCGACCCGCGCGGCCCCGAGGACCTCGCCCTGCTCGCCGCCGTACGCCCCGGCCTCCCGCCCGTCCCCGCGCCCGCGCCGACCGTCGAGGACCGGCGCGCGCAGGACGGCGTGCTTGTCTGGCACCTGCCGCTGCCCGGCGCCGTCAAGACGGAGCTCTCCCTCGTCCGCCGGGGTGACGAACTGCTGCTCGGCGCGGGTCCCTTCCGCCGCACCCTGCCCCTCCCGCCCGCCCTGCGCCGCTGCACCGTCACCGGCGCGGGCCTCGTCGACGGCGACCTCGCGGTCCGCTTCGCCCCCGACCCCGGTCTCTGGCCCAAGCCCTCCTGACCGGCGCCCCCGGGCGTGTACCGTCGAAGGAAGGGAAGCGACGGAGGAGTACGCCATGAGCAGCGATTCGGACGCCTGGGCCAAGGCGTGCGCCGAGGACCTGGAGGCGGAGAAGGCCCGCCGCCGCGCGGAGCACGGCGAGGAGCCCGGCTCGCCCGCCGAGGAGTTCCGCAGGCTCTTCGAGGCCGTCGCCGAGAAGCTGACCGGCGGACTCGGCGCCGCCGCCCCGCTGTTCGGCGGGCAGGCCGCCGGTGCCGCCGCGCAGGCCGCCGAGACCGTCAAGGGCCTCGTCAACCAGGCGAAGGCCGCCGTCGAGCCGGTCATCGAGCGCAACCCGCAGGTCTTCGACCACCTCGCCGCCGCCGGCAGCGAACTCCTCGCCGCCTACCGCTCGGCCGTCGAGGGCCACGAGACCCGCTGGACCCGCGGCCCCGGCCTCGACGACGACGACCCCCGCCGGGCCGCCGACACCCCCGGCGAGCCGGACGCGGACGACCGCGAGGACGGCGGCGACGGCCCCGTCACCGGCCGCCCCATCGACCTCGACTGATCAGTACGGCCCCTGCCCTCGGGTACGGTGGGCCCTAGCGGGGCTCGACCGAAAACTGAGGGACTTCATGGGACTCACCATCGGCGTCGACATCGGCGGCACGAAGATCGCGGCCGGTGTGGTCGACGAGGAGGGCAGCATCCTCGACACCCACACGGTGCCCACGCCGCCGACCCCCGAAGGCATCGTCGACGCCATCTGCGCGGCCGTCTCCGAGGCCGGCAAGGGCCACCAGATCGAGGCCGTCGGCATCGGCGCGGCCGGGTACGTCGACGACAAGCGGGCCACCGTCCTCTTCGCGCCGAACATCGACTGGCGGCACGAGCCGCTCAAGGACAAGGTCGAACAGCGCGTCGGCCTGCCCGTCGTCGTCGAGAACGACGCCAACGCCGCCGCCTGGGGCGAGTACCGCTTCGGCGCCGGCCAGGGCCACGAGGACGTCATCTGCATCACCCTCGGCACCGGCCTCGGCGGCGGCATCATCATCGGCAACAAGCTGCGCCGCGGACGCTTCGGCGTCGCCGCCGAGTTCGGCCACATCCGGGTCGTCCCCGACGGCCTGCTGTGCGGCTGCGGCAGCCAGGGCTGCTGGGAGCAGTACGCCTCCGGCCGCGCCCTCGTCCGGTACGCCCGGCAGCGCGCCGCCGCCACCCCCGAGAACGCCGAGGTGCTCCTCGCGCTCGGCGACGGCACCCCCGAGGGCGTCCAGGGCAAGCACGTCAGCGAGGCCGCCCGCGCGGGCGACCCGGTCGCCATCGACTCCTTCCGCGAGCTGGCCCGCTGGGCCGGCGCCGGCCTGGCCGACCTCGCGTCGCTCTTCGACCCGTCCGCCTTCATCGTCGGCGGCGGCGTCTCCGACGAGGGCGAGCTCGTCCTCGACCCCATCCGGAAGTCCTTCCGGCGCTGGCTGATCGGCGGCAGCTACCGCCCGCACGCCCAGGTCCTCGCCGCCCAGCTGGGCAACAAGGCCGGCCTCGTCGGCGCCGCGGACCTGGCCCGCCAGGGCTGACCCCCGCGCCATCCGGTCGATGCCCGCCGCGCCCTCTGGGGCGGGGCGGGCATCCGGCCTATGTTGGGCCCATGGCCCTCGACGCGACCGGCGCGCTGCCCGCCTCCCGTACCGAGCCGGACGGTTCGGCCGTGGTCCGGATCCTCAGCTACAACGTCCGCTCGATGCGCGACGACGAGGACGCCCTCGCCCGGGTGATCCGGTCCTGCGCGCCCGACGTCGTCCTCGTCCAGGAGGCGCCGCGCTTCTTCCGCTGGCGCAAGCACGCGGCCCGGCTCGCCGCCAAGAGCGAACTGGTCGTGCTCTCCGGCGGGGCCACCGCCGCGGGGCCGCTGCTGCTCTGCTCGCTGCGGGCCACCGTCGAGCGGACCGAGGACGTGCTCCTGCCGCTCACCCCCGGCCTGCACCGGCGCGGCCTCGCCACCGCCGTCGTCCGCTTCGGCGCGGTCCGGCTGGGCCTGGTCAGCTGCCATCTGAGCCTGCGCGAGGACGAGCGGTACGCCCAGGCCGGCCTGGTCCTCGACCGGGTCGCCGCGCTGGACACCCCGTACACGATCGTCGCCGGCGACCTCAACGAGCGCCCCGGCGGCCCCGCCTTCACCCGGCTCACCCGGACCCTCCGCGACGGCCGGCAGGCCCGCCCCTGGGGCACCGAGCACACCTTCCCGGCCACCGCCCCGGACGCCCGCGTCGACGCGATCCTGGCCACGGACGCCGTCGAGTTTCTGGGCTGTGGCGTCCCCACCACCCCCGACCCGGCCGACCTGACCGCCGCCAGCGATCACCTTCCCGTGCTGGCGGCGGTCAGGCTCCGGGCCCCGGCCTGAGGGGTCACACCACCGCGCCGCGGCCCGGGTCGTCGTAGCCGTCGTCGTCCTCGTCGTCGCCCTTCATACGGGCCACCAGGGTCACGAAGCCGCCCAGGAAGCCGCCGATGCAGAGGGTGGTGAGCCACCAGGTCATGTCCCACTGGAGGAGGACGGCGACCAGCATCAGGACCGGGCCGCCGACCACCGCGAGCCAGGCGAACTTGGTGGTGGTGTCCGCCTCCGGCAGCGGCGGCGGCTCCGGCGGCACGAAGTGGCCCTCGTCCGAGGCGCCGCCGGACTCCGGCTCCGCCAGGCTGTAGTCGCGCGGGCCGCCCGGACGCACCCCGGGCGCGAAGACGACCGAGCTGCCGAGGGCCGGCTTCTCGTCCCCCTCGTCGCCCGAGTCGGGGCCCGGCTCCGGCTCCGGCGCGAGCGGCGACGGCGTCTCCCGCTTGGTCTTGTCCGGCTTCGGCACGTCGCTGCCCGAGGCCGCCCGGGCCTCACGGGCCTCCAGCTCCTCCGGCTCCGGCAGCCTCAGGTTCTCGATCGGCCGGAAGGGCCGCGTCCCCGGCGGGTCCGCGGGCTCCTCGCCGTACCCGGCGACGATCGCGGCCCACGCCGCCTCCTCGTCGATGGGCTGCGGCTCCCGCTCGCCGCCGTCCTGCTGGTCAGCCACCGCTCCTGCTCCCCTTCCCGCCCACGAGTCCCGGGGCGAGACGCTCGACGAACGCCAGACTCTCCTCGAAGATCCTCTCCGCGTCATGGTCCAACGTCGCCACGTGGTAGCTCTGTTCCAGCAGGACCTCCTTCACGTCGGTGGAGGAGACCCGGCCGAGCACCCGGGCCGAGTCGGCCGGCGGCACCACGTGGTCCTGCGGGCTGCGCAGCAGCAGCAGCGGCTGCGTGACCTGCGGCAGCTCGCGGTCGACCAGCTGGAAGAAGCGCCGCAGCGAGTGCGCGGCGTGCAGCGGCACCCGGTCGTACCCGACCTCCGTCATGCCCTCCTTCGCGATGTCGTTGGCGACGCCCCTCGTCGTCGGGACGAGGTGCCGCACGACCGGCAGCGCCTGCGCGGCCAGGCCGTGCACCTTGTTCCCGGGGTTGACGAGGACGATGCCGCGGACCGCGTCGCCGTGCTTCGCGGCGAGCCGCAGGGTCAGCGCCCCGCCCATGGAGAGGCCGAAGACGAAGACGGTCGAGCAGCGGGCGGTCAGCTCGCGCAGCGCCCGGTCCACCTCCGCGTACCAGTCGTGCCAGGTGGTGAGCTGCATGTCCTGCCAGCGGGTGCCGTGGCCGGGCAGCAGGGGCACCGACACCGTCAGGCCGCGCTCCGCGAGGTACTCGGCCCACGGGCGCATCGACTGCGGGGAACCGGTGAATCCGTGACAGAGAAGGACGCCGACCTCTCCGCCCTCATGGCGGTACGGCTCGGCTCCGGGAAGGACCGGCACCGGGGTCTCCTGTTCGGTTGCGGCTCCGGCGCGTCGGGGGCGCCGGAGTCGTACGGCGATGGGGGAAGGACCTTCACGGTACGCGACCGGACCGACACCCGACCAGGGCCGCAGCGGGGGCGGCACGCCGGTACGGGATAAAGTCGTCACGACGGCACACGGAAGGCATGGCGAGTTGATCTACGGCGCGATGAAGTTCTCCATCGGAGGCTCCCTGAAGCTGGCCTTCCGGCCCTGGGTGGAGGGCTTGGAGAACGTTCCCGCCGAGGGTCCCGCGATCCTCGCCAGCAACCACCTGTCCTTCTCGGACTCCTTCTTCCTGCCCGCCGTGCTCGACCGCAAGGTCACCTTCATCGCCAAGGCGGAGTACTTCACCACGCCCGGCGTGAAGGGCCGGCTGACCGCCGCCTTCTTCAAGGGCGTCGGCCAGCTCCCGGTGGACCGCTCCGGCGCCCGCGGCGCGGGCGAGGCGGCCATCAAGGCCGGCATCGAGGTCATCGAGGGCGGCGGCCTCTTCGGCATCTACCCCGAGGGCACCCGCTCGCCCGACGGCCGGCTCTACCGCGGCAAGCCCGGCGGCCTCGCCCGGGTGGCGCTGGCCACCGGCGCCCCGGTGATCCCGGTCGCCATGATCGACACCGAGAAGATCCAGCCGCCCGGCAAGATCGTCCCGAAGCTGATGCGCCCCGGGATCCGGATCGGCAAGCCGCTGGACTTCTCCCGCTACCAGGGCATGGACGGCGACCGCTTCATCCTGCGCTCGGTGACCGACGAGGTCATGTACGAGATCATGAAGCTCTCCGGGCAGGAGTACGTCGACATCTACGCGACCGCCGCCAAGCGGCAGATCGCGGAGGCGGAGAAGGCCGCCAAGGAGGCCGTGAAGGCGGAGATCGCCGCACGGGAAGAGTCGGGCGCCTGACGCTCCCGGGAAGGGACGTCTGCGGGGGGTGGGGGAGTTGGCCAAGCGCGAGCGTGTCGTGCGCATGTCGGTCGAGCAGCCGTTGTGGCGGGCGCTGACCGGATACCGCGTCCTGACGATGGTCTACGCGGTGCTGATCTTCGCCACCGGCCGGGACGCCTACGAGCGGCCCTGGATCGCCGTCGGCTACCTGGCGGTGCTCTGCGTCTGGACCCTCGCCACCCTCCCCAGGGTGGCGAACGCGGCCAGCTGCACCAAGCGGTTCCTCACCGCCGACCTGACCGTCGCCCTCACCGGCATCCTCCTCACCCCGCTCGCCGACGCCCACGCCCAGTCCGTCGACGGCCCCACGCTGCCGACCATATGGACCGCCGGCTCGGTCCTCGCCTACGCCATCAAGGGCGGCTGGCGCTGGGCCGGCCTCGCCTCGTCCCTCGTGGCCGTCGCCAACATCATCGAGCGGGGCCACCCCAGCCGGGACACCGTCCACAACGTGATCCTCGTCTGGGTGGCCTCCATCGCCATCGGCTACGTCGTCGAGGTCGCCCGCGCCTCCGAGCGCACCCTCGCCCGCGCCCTGGAGATCGAGGCCGCCACCCGGGAGCGCGAACGGCTCGCCCGCGACATCCACGACAGCGTCCTCCAGGTCCTCGCCATGGTGCAGCGGCGCGGCACCGCGCTCGGCGGGGAGGCCGCCGAGCTGGGCCGGATGGCCGGCGAGCAGGAGGTCGCCCTGCGCACCCTGGTCGCCGGCGGTCTCACCCGCACCAGCCACGTCTCCGAGGACGAGTCCGAAGGGGCGGTGGTCCGGGTGGTCGAGGTCGACGACGAGCCCGACGACGGCACCCCCGTCGACCTGCGCACCCTGCTCGCCCCCCGAGCCGGCGCCCGGGTCACCCTCTCCGACCCCGGGGTGCCCGTCCCGCTGCCCTCCGCGGCCGCCCGCGAACTGGCCGCCGCCGTCGGCGCCGCCCTGGACAACGTGCGGGTGCACGCGGGCGCGGACGCGCGCGCGTGGATCCTGGTCGAGGACTGGGACGACGAGGTCGTCGTCACCGTCCGGGACGACGGGCCCGGCATCCCGGAGGGCCGGCTCGTCGAGGCGGAGGGCGAGGGCCGGATGGGCGTCGCGCTCTCCATCCGGGGGCGCCTGCGCGACCTGGGCGGCACGGCCGAGCTGATCTCGGTCCCCGGCCAGGGCACCGAAGTCGAACTGAAGGTCCCGCGACCGGCGCGGGGCGCACGGGGGAAGGCAGGAGAGCAGTGAACGAGGTCCAGCACCAGACGGAGCAGCGGCCGATCAGGGTGATGGTCGTCGACGACCACCCCATGTGGCGGGACGCCGTCGCCCGCGACCTGGCCGAGGCCGGCTTCGACGTGACCGCCACCGCAGGCGACGGCGAGCAGGCCGTCCGCCGCGCCCCGGCCGCCGCCCCCGACGTCCTCGTCCTGGACCTGAACCTGCCGGCCAAGCCGGGCGTCCAGGTCTGCAAGGAGCTCGTCGGCACGCTGCCGGGACTCCGGGTCCTGGTCCTCTCCGCGAGCGGCGAGCACGCCGACGTCCTGGAGGCCGTGAAGTCCGGCGCCACCGGATACCTGCTGAAGTCGGCCAGCACCGAGGAGCTGATCGACGCGGTCCGCCGCACCGCCGCGGGCGACCCCGTCTTCACCCCGGGCCTGGCCGGCCTGGTCCTCGGCGAGTACCGCCGCCTCGCCTCCGAGCCCGCCCCCGCCGCGGGCGCCGGGGAGCCCGAGGCGCCGCGCCTCACCGACCGCGAGACCGAGGTGCTGCGGCTCGTCGCCAAGGGCCTCAGCTACAAGCAGATCGCCGAGCGGCTGGTCATCTCGCACCGCACCGTGCAGAACCACGTTCAGAACACCCTGGGCAAGCTCCAGCTGCACAACCGCGTCGAACTGGTCCGGTACGCGATCGAGCGCGGGCTCGACGAGGGCTGACCGGCCCGCGCGCCGGGCGGACGGAGAGCGGACGCCGGGACGGAGCCGTATATTCGGGCGCATATGCGGCTCTTTGGCGCTCTCAGGCGCTCTCTGGCGGGAGGACTGGCGTGGAGATCCTGGCGTTCGGCGTGCAGGCGGACGAGAAGCCGATGATCGAGAGGGCCTTCGCCGGCCACCACGACGTCCGCTGCCTCGACGTCTTCCTCACCGAGGACACCGCCCCCATCGCGGCCGGCTACGAGATCATCTCCACCAGCGTCAACGCCATCCTCGACCACCGGGTCCTGCAGACCCTCGCGGCCGGCGGCACCCAGATGATCGCCCAGCGCTCCACCGGCTTCAACAACATCGACCTGGAGGTCGCCGAGCGCCTCGGCCTCACCGTCGCCCGGGTCTCGTACTACTCGCCGTACTCCGTCGCCGAGTTCGCCTGGACGCTCGCCATGGCCGTCAACCGGCGGATCGTCCGAGCCTCCAACCGCACCCGGGACTTCGACTTCCGCCTCGACGGGCTGATGGGCCGCGACCTGCGCGGCCGCACCGCCGGCGTCCTCGGCACCGGCAAGATCGGCGAGGCGTTCGCCCGGATCGCCCACGGCTTCGGCATGCGGCTCCTCGGCTGGGACGTCGCCGAGAACCCGGCCTGCGTCGACCTGGGCATGGAGTACGTGGACAAGGACCGGCTGCTCGCCGAAGCCGACCTCGTCAGCCTCCACGTGCCGCTGCTGCCCGCCACCCACCACCTCCTCGACGCCGCCGCGCTCAAGGCCATGAAGGACGACGCGATCCTGGTCAACTCCAGCCGCGGCGGCCTGGTCGACACCGAGGCCCTCGTCACCGAACTCCGCGCCGGCCGCTTCGCCGGCGTCGGCCTCGACGTCTACGAGGCCGAGGCCGGCCTCTTCTTCCTCGACAAGTCCCTCGCGGGCATCGAGGACGACACCCTGGCCCGCCTGGTGACCTTCCCCCACGTGGTGGTGACGAGCCACCAGGCGTACTACACCGAGGACGCGGTCGGCCAGATCATCGACACCACGGTCCAGAACGTCCTCGACTACACCGCCGGCCGGCGCGGCGAGAACGTCCTGGTCCCGCGCACCGCCGCCTAGGACCCGCCCGGGGCCCGGCTAGACCAGCACCCCGGCCAGCAGCGAGGCCGTCACCGCCGCGCCCTCCAGCGTCAGCACCGACTCCGGGTGGAACTGCACGCCCG
This sequence comes from Streptomyces sp. NPDC058955, assembly GCF_042741435.1. Taxonomy (NCBI): domain Bacteria; kingdom Bacillati; phylum Actinomycetota; class Actinomycetes; order Kitasatosporales; family Streptomycetaceae; genus Streptomyces; species Streptomyces sp. NPDC058955. The sequence goes on from NZ_JBHYKM010000072.1 coordinate 12,825, forward strand.
CGAAACCCGGTCCGCGCAGCGCGTGCACCTCGTCGCTCTCCGCGTCCCGGCTCACCTCGATCCGGTGCAGCGCCAGCTCCGTCGCCTCCCGCTCGTCGCAGCGCGCCGTGAAGCTGTTGTAGAAGCCGACCGTCCGCTCCTGCCCGAACAGGTCGATCCGGACCTGGGCGCCCTGGAACGGGGTCCGCTTGCGGACGATGTCCAGACCCAGCTCCGCCGCGATCAGCTCGTGCCCGAGGCACACGCCGAGCAGACCGTGCCAGTGGCCGCGCAGCAGCTCGGCGGTGAGCCCGCGCAGGAACCGCATCTTCGGGTCGGCCGCGTCCATCGGATCGCCCGGCCCGGGGCCCAGCACCACGGGCCCCTCGTGGCCGAGCGCCAGCTCCCGCAGCCCCGGCTCGTCGTACCGCAGCACCGACACCTCCAGGCCCGAGGAGCGCAGCAGGTGCGCCAGCATCGCGGTGAAGGTGTCCTCCGCGTCGATCACCAGCGCGTGGCCCGTCAGCTCCGCCGACCGGGTCTGCATCCGCAGCCAGAACGGCGCCAGATCCGCCCGCCGGGCGTCCAGCGCGGCCCGCACCCGCGGATCGTCCGCGAGCCGCGGCCGGGCGGGGGAGCCGTCCGCCGGGCGCCCGTCCCGCACCCCCAGCGCCGCCAGCACCGCCGCCGCCTTCGCGTGGGTCTCCGCGACCTCGCCGGCCGGGTCCGAGTGCCGGACCAGGGTCGCCCCCACCGGCACCCGCAGCCGTCCGTCGGCGGCGATGTCGGCGGTCCGGATGAGGATGGGGGAGTCCAGCGTCTGCGCCCCGTTCTCGTCCGTCCCGAGCAGCGCGAGCGCCCCCGCGTAGTAGCCGCGCCCGCCGGCCTCGTGACGCTCGATCACCCGGCAGGCGTTCTGCACCGGGGAGCCCGTCACGGTCGCCGCGAACATCGTCTCCCGCAGCACCTCCCGCACGTCCAGCGAGGACCGCCCGCGCAGCTCGTACTCGGTGTGCGCGAGGTGCGCCATCTCCTTCAGCCGGGGACCGATCACCACGCCGCCCATGTCCCCGACCGTGCACATCATCTTCAGCTCCTCGTCGACCACCATGGAGAGCTCCTCGGTCTCCTTGCGGTCGGCGAGGAAGCCGAGCAGCCCCTCGGCGGTCGGCGCGCCCCCGTCCGGGTAGCGGTACGTGCCGCTGATCGGGTTCATGACGACGGTGCCGCCCGCCATCCGCACGTGGACCTCCGGGCTGGCGCCGACGAGCACCCGTTCCCCGGTGTGCACGACGAAGGTCCAGTAGGCGCCCCGCTCGCCCGCCAGCAGCCGCCGGAAGAGCGCGAGCGCGTCGGCCCGCCCGAAGCCGGGGATCGCGCCGGTGTACGTCCGCCGGATGACGAAGTTGGCGCCCTCGCCGGCGCCGATCTCGTCCTCGATCACCCGCCGCACGATCCCGGCGTACTCCTCGTCGGAGACGTCGAAGGCCCCGCCGGTGACCTCGACCCGGTGGGCGGGCAGCGCGTCGAGCACCTCGCCGAGCGGCAGCTCGTACGTCTCCTCCGCGACCAGCACGGAGAGCGGGGTGCCGTCGTCCCGCACGTCGAAGCCGCGCTCCCGGATCTGCCGGAACGGCACCAGCGCCAGCGCCGGCCGCTCGCCCACCGGCAGGTCGGCCAGCCGCTCCGCCTCGTGGACGGCCCCGATCAGCACCTCGACGGTGTCGTGGTCACGGCCCGGGGTGCGGCGGCGCAGCAGGGCGAAGGGCGGTGCGGAGTCGTCGAGGAGACGGGAGAGGTCGAAGTCCATGGGTGTTCCTTCCGGTCGGAGTGGAGAGCGGAGAGGAACGGCCTCGCGGGTACGAGAAAGGCCGCCCCTCGGGCGGCCTTCGCGTGGTCTTCGGAGTACGCGCAGTCAGTGGGCCGCCGGAGGGACGGTCCACCACCAGTTCTGGGTCGGAAGCGCGTACATGCGAGCACTGTAACCCAGCGGGAGACGGGAACGGGGCCCGTTCCACGCCGTGGACGGCGCGGAACGGGCCCCGAAGGGGTGGGGGCGACGTGATCAGACGATCAGGTCGTAGATCCCCCAGCCACCGCCGACCGAGACGCGCGGGGCGTACGGGTTCGGGTAGCCGTTGGTGTTCTTGTAGAACCAGAGGTTGCCGGTCGCGTCGCGGGCGATCAGGTCCGGCTTGCCGTCCTTGTCGAGGTCGCTCGGGCCGACCATGACGTTGTAGACGCCCCAGCCGCCGCCGACCTTGGCCCGGGTGGCGTACGGGTTCGGCGAGCCGCCCGTGTTCTTGTACAGCCACAGGTAGCCGGCCGTGTCGCGGGCGATCAGGTCGGGCCTGCCGTCACCGGTCATGTCGCCGGTGCTGATGAGCTCGTTGTAGACGTTCCAGCCGCCGCCGACCTTCACGCGGGTCGCGAAGGGGTTCGGGGTGGCGCCGGTGTTCGTGTACAGCCACAGCACGCCCGACGCGTCCCGGGCGATCAGGTCCGGCCGGCCGTCGCCGTTCATGTCCCGGGCGCCGAGGAGCTTGTTGTAGACGCCCCAGCCGCCGCCGACCTTGGCACGGGTGGCGAAGGGCTTGGACGGGTTGCCGGTGGCCTTGTAGTACCAGAGCACGCCGTCCTTGTCCCGGGCGACGATGTCCCCGGTCCCGTCGGCCCGCAGCGCGGTCATCGGCGTGATCGCGTTGTACACGCCCCACCCGTCGCCGACCCGGTAGCGGGTCAGGAACGGCGCGGTCCCGGAGCCGGTGCCCTGGTACTGCCAGAGGACGCCGGACTTGTCGCGGGCGATGACGTTGTAGCGGTCGGTGGTGGCGACGGGCGCGGTGCCGGGCGCCTCGACGATGTCGCTCTGCTTCACCCAGACGACCTTGTGGTGGAAACGGATCGGCACGAACATCGTGGAGCCGATGACGTTCTTCTGGGCGGAGCCGAACCAGTCGTCGCCCTTCACCGCCGGACCGGCCTTGACGTACGCCTCGTCGGAGTCGAAGGAGAACTTCGACAGCGGGTCGTTCTCGTCACCCGGGTTGTCGAGACCGGCCGCGGTGTAGGCGGCGGTCTCCGGGAAGGAGCGGCCGAAGACCTTGGTGGCGGCCAGGCCGGACTTCACCTTCACGGTGGTGGCGTTCACCGGCACGGTGTACTGGCCGCCCGGGTTGTAGAACCACGCCTTCTCGCCCGCGTACCAGATGGCCGTCCAGTTGGACTGGACGCCGGCGACGACGTACAGGCCGCCGGCGCGGACCTTGTTGCCGTAGTTGGAGCCCTCGGACCAGAGCGAGGTGAAGTACGGGTCCTTCAGCGTCGTCGCGCTCGTCGAGGGCGACGTGTACAGGTAGCCGAAGTTGGACGGCCGCGCCGGGACGGCCGTGCCGCCGACGGTCAGCTTGGGCTGGTTGGCCGTGGTGAACGGCGGGACCACCCGGACGGTCTGGCCGACCCGGAGCAGGCCGCCCGCGCCCTGGTCGCCCTGCGGGGCGCCCAGCAGGGACATGTAGTAGTTCCAGTCCCAGTACGGGCCCGCGTCCCAGTGGAGCTTGTCGAGGTCGCCGTCCGTCTGGAGCGCGACCTCGTCGTGGCCGATGATGTGCTCGCGGTCGATCGGCACGCCGTACTTGCCCGCCAGGAACTTCACCAGCTGCGCGGAGGAGCGGTACTGGGGCTCGGTGTACCAGCTGCCCTCCTTGATGGCGAAGCCCTCGTGCTCCACGCCGATGGCGTGCATGTTGTGGGTCCAGTTGCCGGCGTGCCACGCCAGGTTCTTGTTCTCGAGCGTCTGGGTCACCAGACCGTCCGAGGCGCGGATCAGGTACTGGGCGCTGCCCGGGACGTTCGGGTTGGTGAGCGAGTCGAGCGAGCCCTGGTAGCCGCCTTCGGTGTCGTGGATGACGATCTGGCGGATGTCGACGCCCTGGTTGGGGCGGTCGGCCACGGTGTAGTTCTTCTTGCCCGTGGAGCTGGGCACGCTCAGCTTGACGTTGCAGTTCAGGCCGGCGGGGCACTCGGGGAGCGTGGTCGCCGTCGTGCTCGCGAAGGTGGCGGCCAGCGGCACGTTCGACGGCTTGACCGGCTCGACCTGCGGGTCGGCCGGCAGGGCCACCTGCTCGCCGTCGAGGGTGAGCTCCTGCTCGCCCGTCCTGATCGACTCGAAGACGCGCTTCGCGAAGAGGTCGGCGCCCTTCTTCTCGGGGGACTGGCTGTAGCGGGCCACGGCCGGGTACCAGTCGCCCGGCTCCTCCGACAGCTCGGCGCCCGCCTGCTTCTGGTACTCGGCCAGGAGGGCGGCGCCGGCGCGGATGGAGGCGGCGGTGTCGTTCTGGACGGTCTCGGCCGAGGCGTCGATCAGCTCGGCCGCCTTGTCCAGGGTGTGGAGCCGGGGGTCGTCGGTGTCGACGACCGCCTTCTCCAGGATCTCCCGGACCTTCTCGGGGTCGAAGTCCTTCTCGTACTCCGCCTTGCCGCTGCCGTTGAAGTGCTCGACCTGCTCGTCGGTGACCTGGGGCACGTCCTCCGGGTCGACCTTCGTCAGACCCATGACGTTGTACGCGCCGGTCACGCTCGGCTCGCCGTCGTGCGACTCCCACCGCGTCTGGTTGTACGACACCGCCATCAGCACGCTCTGCGGCACGTCGAACTCCGCCGCCGCCGAGGCGAACTGTTCCTGGAGGGTGGCCGTGGCGCCGGGCTTCGGGTCGTCGGCCGTGCCGAGGAGGCCCGGCGAGGCGACCGCGATCGTGCCGATCGTGGCCGTGGCGACGACCGCGGCCGCCGCTCCGTACAAGAGTCGTTTCTTCTTGCGATCCCTGCGGTGCCTCTGGGTCACGCCCACCCCTGTGTCGTCAGCTATGTATGTGTGGCTCAGCCCGAGCAGCTTTGCTCGTTTGCTAAACGCGGGTGAGGGTAACACCACTCGATGGCGTGAAGATCGCGTCCAGACATTACGGGCGCGCGTCTCAGTCACTGGGCACGGGACAGGACCGGACGAAGAACCCCGTAGTGTTGTCCGCGTGACCGTGAACGCTGAATCCCACGCCGTCGCCAAGGCGACCTGGCGAGACCTGCCCGCGGCGCAGCAGCCCGAGTACCCCGATGCCGAGGCTCTGCGCGATGTGATCGCGGACCTCGAGTCGTATCCTCCGCTCGTCTTCGCCGGCGAGTGCGACCAGCTGCGCGCCCGGATGGGAGCCGTCGCCCGTGGCGAGGCGTTCCTGCTCCAGGGCGGCGACTGCGCCGAGGCGTTCGACGCGGTGTCGGCGGACCACATCCGGGCCAAGCTGAAGACGCTGCTCCAGATGAGCGCCGTCCTGACGTACGCGGCCTCCGTGCCCGTCGTCAAGGTCGGCCGCATCGCGGGGCAGTACTCCAAGCCCCGCTCCAAGGGCACCGAGACCCGTGACGGCGTGACGCTCCCCACCTACCGGGGCGACTCCGTCAACGGCTTCGACTTCAACGAGAAGGCCCGCGTCCCGGACCCCGAGCGCCTGAAGCGGATGTACAACGCCTCCGCCTCCACGCTCAACCTGGTCCGCGCCTTCACCACCGGTGGTTACGCCGACCTGCGCCAGGTGCACGCCTGGAACCAGGACTTCGTGAAGTCGTCCCCCTCCGGCCAGCGCTACGAGGCGCTCGCCCGCGAGATCGACAACGCGCTGAACTTCATGAAGGCGTGCGGCACCGACCCGGCCGAGTTCAAGGCCGTCGAGTTCTACGCCTCGCACGAGGCGCTGCTGCTCGACTACGAGGGCGCCCTGACCCGTACGGACTCGCGCACCGGCAAGCTGTACGACACCTCCGGCCACATGGTCTGGATCGGTGAGCGCACCCGCCAGCTGGACCACGCGCACATCGAGTTCGCCGCGCGGATCGCGAACCCGATCGGGATCAAGCTGGGCCCGACGACCACCCCGGAGGAGGCGCTGCAGTACATCGAGCGCCTCGACCCGGACCGCGAGCCGGGCCGGCTGACCTTCATCGTCCGCATGGGCGCGGACAAGGTCCGGGACAGGCTTCCGGAGCTGGTCGAGAAGGTCACCGCCTCGGGCGCCACCGTCGCCTGGGTGACCGACCCGATGCACGGCAACACCTTCGAGGCGGCCTCGGGCCACAAGACCCGCCGCTTCGACGACGTGCTCGACGAGGTCAAGGGCTTCTTCGAGGTCCACAAGGCACTGGGCACCCACCCGGGCGGCATCCACGTCGAGCTCACCGGTGACGACGTCACCGAGTGCGTGGGCGGCGGCGACGAGATCTTCGTCGACGACCTGCACCAGCGCTACGAGACGGCCTGCGACCCGCGCCTCAACCGGAGCCAGTCGCTCGACCTCGCGTTCCTCGTCGCCGAGATGTACCGCGATCAGTAAGTAGCTTCGTACGACGATGGGGCGCGGATCCTTGTGATCCGCGCCCCATCGTCATATCGAAGGCTTTTGCGCTCCCCACCCGCCGGGTAAGGTTAGGTTAGCCTAATCGATCTCGGCGGGAGGTGAACCGCGTGTACGTCTGCTCATGCTTCGGTGTCACGGAGAAGCAGGTCAAGGAGCACGCGGAGGCCGGCGCCTGCACGCCCCGCCAGATCGCCTCCGCCTGCAAGGCGGGCACGGACTGCGGTTCGTGCGTACGGCGCATCCAGGCCCTCCTCGGGCGGGGGAACTGCCCGCGCCGCGAGCTGCTGGACCAGGGCATGCCCGCCCTGACGGCGGAGGTCACCGACCTGTCGGAAGCGGCCTGACCCGGGTCAGCTCGGCTGCTCGATGAGCGTCGAGATGTAGAGCGCCTCGCCCAGCGACTCGATCAGCTCCAGCTGGGTGTCCAGGTAGTCGATGTGGTGCTCCTCGTCCGCGAGGATCTCCTCGAAGAGGTTGGCCGAGGTGATGTCGCCCTTGGCGCGCATGACCTCGATGCCCCGCTTCAGGCGGTCGATCGCCTCCACCTCGACCTGGCGGTCCGCCTGGAACATCTCGGTGATGGTCTGGCCGACGCGCACGTGGAAGAGCCGCTGGTAGTTGGGCAGGCCGTCGAGCATCAGGATGCGCTCGGTCAGCTTGTCCGCGTGCTTCATCTCGTCGATGGACTCTTCGCGGGTGTACTTCGCGAGCTTCGTCCAGCCCTTGTTGTCCTGGATGCGGTAGTGCAGCCAGTACTGGTTGATGGCCGTCAGCTCGCCGGTCAGCTGCTCGTTCAGAAACTCCAGGACCTCGGGGTCGCCCTGCATCGCTCCAGGTTCCTTCCATCACGGGGTGTGTCCGACCCCTCACAGGGCAGGATGGCCGCATCCTCGCACTCCGAATGGGGGGCGTCCAGTAAGTGCAGGCTTAGTAGGAGTTGCCCGAATGGGCGCGTCCGGGTGGGTGGCTGGTCATGACCACCCCTCGCCGTCTGTCACCATGGATGACATGGGTCAGCCGGACAGCGGAGTACACCGGGAAGCGGGGATGCCGGACATTTCGCCCGAGCTGCCGCCGGGGCAGCGGCTCCAGCGCGGCTGGCCGGTCACCCACTACGGGCCCGTGCCGAAGTTCAAGCCCGAGCGCTGGGAGTTCCGGGTCTTCGGGGCGACCGCCGACGGCGAGAAGCGCTGCTGGAACCACGAGGAGTTCACGGCCCTGCCGTTCTCCACGGTGGTGGCCGATCTGCACTGCGTGACCAAGTTCAGCATGCTCGGGGCCGAATGGGGCGGCGTCACCGCCCGGACGGTCCTGGAGCTCGCCCCGCCGGCGCCGCACGTCACGCACGTGATGGTCTGGGCCGAGTACGGCTACAGCGCCAACATGCGGCTCTCCGACTTCGCCGACGAGCGCACGATCTTCGCCACCCACAAGGACGGCGAGCTGCTCACCGCCGAGCACGGCTTCCCGCTGCGGCTCGTCGTGCCGCACCTGTACGCCTGGAAGGGCCCGAAGTGGGTCCGCGGGGTCGAGTACATGACGGCCGACCGCCGGGGCTTCTGGGAGGAGCGCGGCTACCACAACCTCGGCGACCCGTGGACCGAGCAGCGCTACTCGTACCAGGAGGAACCGGGCGACGGCCCGGAACTCTAGCCCGTCAGTGGTGGTACCGGTGCACCACCGCGTGGCCCTTGCCGCGTCCGATCATCCACTTGTTCACCGGCGTGGTGACCAGGAAGGCGACGAGGAAGGCGAAGGCGAGGGCGCCCCAGAAGAGCGCGTCCGACAGGTGCGCGTCCATGGCGCCCGGGACCACCAGCAGGACGGCGTTGTCGACGATCTCCATCACCGTGATGGAGATCGTGTCGGCGGCGAGCGCGACGCCGATCGCGGCCCTCAGGCTCAGGCCCGCCCGCTTCACGGCCCACAGGGTGAGCGAGTAGCCGAAGAGGAACGCCAGGACGATCGCGAGGACCATGGTCGGCGCGTTGCCCCAGCCGAGCGCGGTGCCGATGATCATGCCGAGGATCTCGCCGATGGCGCAGCCGGTGAGGCAGTGCAGCGTGGCCTTCGCGGCCGTGCCCCAGGAGGCCGTCCCGCCGCCGTGGTGCGCGTGGTCGCCGTGGCCAGTGTGGTCCGCGTGGTCCGTGTGGCCCGCGTGGTGGTCGTGTGCTCCGTGCTCCATGAGGTGCCCCCAGCCTCGGGTAGCGGTTCCTGCTTCTCCTCAGGGACCGTATACCCCCACGGGGTACTCATCAATCGGAAATGATCGCGGGCGGGTCAGTCCCGGAGCTTCTTGAGCAGCTCGATGTCGGCGACGTGGCCTTCCCTGCCGCCCGGGGTCTCGATGATCAGCGGGACCCCGTCGGTGGCCGGATGGCGCAGGAGCTGTCGGAACGCCTCCTGGCCGATGTGGCCGACGCCGATGTTGGCGTGCCGGTCCTTGTGCGCGCCGACGACGTCCTTGGAGTCGTTGGCGTGGATCAGCCGCAGCCGGCCCTCGCCGACCGTGGCGACCAGCTCGTCCAGCGTCCGTACCGCCCCGCCCGGCTCCGCCAGGTCGTGGCCGGCCGCGAAGATGTGGCAGGTGTCGAGGCAGATCCCCAGCTTCGGGTGGTGGTCGAGCGCGTCGAAGTACGGGCCGAAGTCCTCCGCCTTCGAGCAGAGCGAGAAGCCCTGGCCGGCCGTGGACTCCAGGAGCAGGTACGGGTCGTCCTCGTGGGTCAGCTCGTCGAGCAGCGGCAGCATCCGCTCCCGCACCTGCGCCAGCGCCTCCTCGCGGGGGCGGCCGCCGGTCGCCGAGCCGGTGTGGACGACCACGCCCTCGGCGCCGATCTCCCGGCCGCGCCGCAGCGAGTGGCGCAGCGACTCCACCGACCGGTCGACAGTGGCCTCGGTGTGGGAGCCGAAGTTGATCAGGTACGGGGCGTGCACCCAGGCCGACAGGGACTCGGCCGCGCACTCCTCCCGGAACCGCTCGTCCTGGGCCGGGTTGCCGGTGGGGGTGGCCCAGCCGCGCGGGTTGGCGACGAAGACCTGGACGGTCTCGGCGCCGAGCTCCCGGGCATAGCCGAGGCCGGTGGTGGCGAGTCCGCCGGCCACGGGGACGTGGCCGCCGACGGGGTTGCGCATGGGTGTCTCAGATTCCCTTGATCGTGATGGCGACGGTGGAGCCCTCCGGGGCGGTCTCGCCGCCGTCGACGGACTGGCCCGTGACCTCGTCGCCGAGGAAGGGGAAGTTCTTCTCGACCTTCACCTCGAAGCCGGCGGTCTCCAGCGCCTCCCGGGCCTCGTCGGTCGTCATGCCGACGACGTCCGGGACCTCGACCTGGCGCGGGCCCTTGGAGACGGTCAGGGTGATCGCGTCGCCCTTCGCGGCCCGGCTGCCCTCGGCGAGGGACTGGGCGGCGACCGCGCCCGCGTCCTCGGCGGAGTGGACCCGCTCCGGGGCGACGGACACCTTGAGCCCGGCCTCCTGGAGGAGGGCGGTGGCGTCGGCGACGGTCTCGCCGGTGACGTCCGGGACGTCGACCGGGGCGCCCTTGCTGACCACCAGCGCGATGGCCGAGTCCGGGGCCCGCTCGGTGCCCGGCTCCGGGTCCGAGGAGATCACCGCGCCCTGGGCGACGGCGGCGTTGAACTCGCTGGTGACCACGCCGGGCGCGAGGCCCTGCTCGGTGAGGATCCGCTTGGCCTCGTCGAGCGGCTTGTTCCGCAGATTGGGCACCTTCACGATCTCCGGGCCCCGGGAGAGGGTGAGGGTGACGGTGGCGTGGCTGCGGACCCGCTCGCCGGGCGCCGGGTCGACGCCCATCACGGTGCCGCGTTCGTACACCTCGCTGAAGGCGCGCTTCGTCGTGCCCAGCTCCAGGCCGGCGTCGGCGAGCCGCTTGGCCGCCACCTCCTCGGTCTGGCCGAGGACGGCGGGGACGCGGGTGAACTGGCCGGCGTTGATGTACCAGACGCCGGCGCCGAGGCCCAGCGCGAGCAGGACGCCGACGACGATCAGGAGCGGGCCGTTCGGGGGCCGGCGGCGGGCGCGGCGCGGGCCGGCCGGCGGGGGCTCGGGGGTGGCGAGGCGGCTGGTGTGCTGCACCGGCTGCGGGTCGGCGGCCCCGGCCGCCGGCACGGCGCGGGCGATCACGCTGGTGCGGTCCTCGCCGGTGTCCCGCTGCTCGGTCCGGGCCCGCGGCGGCAGCGCGTCCAGCTGGGCGTCGGTGAGCGCGGCCCGCGCCTCCCGGACCAGGGCGAGCAGCGCCACGGCGTCGTGCGGGCGGACCTCGGGGTTGCGGGCGGTCGCGGCGGCGACCAGCTCGTCCAGCTCCAGCGGCAGCCCGGGGACGGCGGCGGACGGGGCCGGCACGTCGGTGTTCAGGTGCTGGTAGAGGACCTGGGCGGGGGTGTCGCCCGTGTGCGGCTTGGCGCCCGTCAGCATCTCGTACAGGACGACACCGCAGGCGTAGACGTCGGCGCGGGTGTCGGCGGTGCCGTGCTCGATCTGCTCGGGGGCCAGGTAGGAGACGGTGCCGAGGACCGCGCCGGTGGTCGCGGTCGCCGAGCCGACGGAGCGGACCAGCCCGAAGTCGGCGACCTTGACCCGGCCGTCGTCCCCTATCAGCACGTTCTCCGGCTTCATGTCCCGGTGCACGAAGCCGGCCCGGTGCGCGGCGCCGAGCGCGGCGAGCACCGGCTCCAGGATGTCCAGGGCGGCGCGGGGCTGGAGGGCGCCGCGCTCGCGGAGCACGTCGCGCAGGGTGCAGCCGGAGACGTACTCCATCGCCAGATAGACGTACGCGCCCTCGGCGCCCTGGTCGAAGACGGCGACCACGTTCGGGTGCGCGAGGCGGGCGACGGACTTCGCCTCGCGGATGAACCGCTCGACGAAGACGGCGTCGGCCGCCAGGGCGGGGTGCATCACCTTGAGCGCGAGGACGCGGTCGAGGCGGGTGTCGACGGCCCGGTAGACCGTGGCCATCCCGCCGACGGCGATGCGCGCGTCGACGCGGTAGCGGCCGTCGAGCAGCCGCCCGACGAGGGGGTCCTGAAGGGTCGTGTCCACGGCGTCGAGTCTACGAGCCGGTACGCGCTGCCCCCGCCCCACGGGCCCCGACCGCAGCACGCTTGTGACGTACCCCGCGCTCCCCGCCCCGGGCGGGCGTCAGAACGCGGGGCGTTCCGGGTCCAGCCGGGCGCGGCCCTCCACGGGGGAGGACGCCTCCGCGAAGCGGCGGCGGGGGATGCGGCCCGCGCGGTGGGCCAGCCGGCCCGCCTCGACCGCGTGCCGCATCGCCGAGGCCATCAGGACCGGCTCCTGCGCGCGGGTCACCGCCGAGGCGAGCATCACCGCCGCGCAGCCCAGCTCCATCGCGAGCGCCGCGTCCGAGGCGGTGCCCGCGCCGGCGTCGAGGATCACCGGGACGCCGGCCCGCTCCACGATCAGCTCGAAGTTGTGCGGGTTGCGGATCCCGAGGCCCGAGCCGATGGGGGAGCCGAGCGGCATGATCGCCGCGCAGCCGACGTCCTCCAGCTTCCGGGCCAGCACCGGGTCGTCGTTGGTGTACGGCAGGACGGTGAAGCCGTCGTCCACCAGCGTCTCGGCGGCGTCGAGGAGCTCCACCCCGTCCGGGAGGAGGGTCCGCTCGTCCGCGACCACCTCCAGCTTGACCCAGTCCGTGCCGAGGGCCTCCCGGGCCAGCCGGGCGGTGAGGACGGCCTCGCCCGCCGTGTAGCAGCCGGCCGTGTTCGGCAGCACGCGGATGCCGAGCCGGTCCAGGACGGAGAGGACCGAGCCCTGCACGGTCGGGTCGAGGCGGCGCATGGCGACGGTGGTCAGCTCGGTGCCGCTGGCCACCAGGGAGCGCTCCAGGACGTCCAGGCTGGGGGCGCCGCCGGTGCCCATGATGAGCCGGGAGGAGAACTCCGTACCGCCGAGGACGAACACGTCGTCGGACATCGCGCTCAGCCCCCCTGCACCGCGGTCAGGACCTCGACCCGGTCGCCGTCGGCGAGCAGCGTCGTCGCCCACTCGCCGCGCGGCACGACCGCCTCGTTGACGGCGGCGGCGACCCCGGCGGGGGCGGCGGTGAGGGTGGCGACCAGGGAGGCCAGGGAGACGGGGGCGGCGAGCGCGCGCGGCTCGCCGTTCACGGACACGTTCATGCGGGCTGCTCCTGACGTACGGGGAGAGCGGTGGGGAAACGGCGGGGGGAGAAGGGGCGCGCCTCGTCGGGGAGGACGCCCGTGGTGAGCGCCTCCGCCATGACGTCGCCGGTGACGGGGGTGAGGAGGACCCCGTTGCGGTAGTGGCCGGTGGCCAGGTGGAGGCCGGGGAGGGCGCTCGGCCCGAGCAGCGGCGCGTTGTCGGGGGAGCCGGGGCGCAGTCCGGCCAGGGTCTCGGTGAGCGGCAGCTCGGTGAGCCCGGGGACCAGCTCGTGGGCGTCCCGGAGGAGTTCGTACACCCCTCCGGCGGTCACCGTGGTGTCCCAGCCCAGCTCCTCGCTGGTGGCGCCGACGACCAGCTCGCCGTTCTCGCGCGGCACCAGGTAGACGTGGCTGCCGCGGACCACGGCCCGGACGGTGCGGGAGAGGAAGGGGGCGTACGGGGCGGGGATCCGCAGCCGCAGGACCTGGCCCTTCACCGGGCGGACCGGCGGCAGGACCGCCTCGGGCACGCCGGCGAGCCGGCCGCTGAGGCTGCCCGCGGCGAGGACGGTCTGCCCGGCGGACAGCTCGGTGCCGTCGCCGAGGACGACCCCGCGGGCCCGGTCGCGGACCACGGTGAGCCGGTCCGCGAGCGCCCGGTGGAAGACCACCCCGGCCCGCTCGCAGGCGGTGAGCAGCGCGGCGGCCAGCCGCCGCGGGTCGACCTGGTGGTCGCCGTCCACCCGGAGCCCGCCGCGCACCCCGGGCGCCAGCATGGGCTCCAGGCGGCGGCACTCGCGGCCGCTCAGCCATTCGGAGGCGAGTCCGCAGCGGGTCTGGAGGGCGTGCAGCTCGCGCAGGTGGGCCCGGTCGTCGGCGTCGAGCGCGACGGCGAGGGTGCCGCAGGCGCGGTAGCCCACGTCGAGGCCGGTGGCCTCCTCCAGCTCGGCCACGAAGGCGGGGTAGCGGGCGGCGGAGGCGAGGTTGAGCCCGAGGAGGGTCTCCTCGCCGTAGTGCAGTTCGGTGACGGCGGCGAGCATGCCGGCCGCGACCCGGGCGGCGCCGCCGCCCGGCTCGGGGTCGACGACGGCGACGCCCAGCCCGCGCCGGGCCGCCCGCCACGCCGTGACCAGGCCGATGATGCCGCCGCCGACCACGAGGACGTCGGTGGCGCCGCGGGTGGCGCCGTCGATGGTGTCGGATGAACGCATGGGCGTTCCCGCCCCTCCCTTCGCCGGCATGACCCGGATCAGGTTCGTACGGTCGGAGGCCGGCCAGCCTCCCTCTCAGCCCGGTGCGTCCGGGCTCCCGCGAGTGGTGTGTGCCCGCCACCCTAGCCCCCGGCGCCGGAGCGCCACAGGGGACCTCTCTTTCTGACGCACCGTCAGGTGCGTAAGGTGGACGGGTGAGCGAGCAGAAGCAGACCCAGCGGCACGTCGTGATCGTCGGCGCGGGCATGGCGGGCGTCCAGACCGCCGTCGCCCTGCGCGAACAGGGCTTCGAGGGCCCCGTCACCCTCATCGGCGCCGAACCCCACCAGCCCTACGACCGGCCCCCGCTCTCCAAGGCCGTCCTCCTCGGCAAGGCCGAGCACTCCGCCTTCGACGTCGACTTCGAGTCCCTCGGCGTCGACCTCCGCCTCGGCCTCGACGTCACCGGGCTGCGCCCCGCCGGCCGCGAACTCGTCACCGAGGCCGGCCGCTTCCCGTACGACGTCCTCGTCCTCGCCACCGGCGCCCACCCCCTCACCCTCCCCGGCACCGAGGGCGTCCCCGGCGTCCACCTGCTGCGCACCCTCGACGACGCCGTCCGCCTCGGCCCCGTCCTCGCCGGCGGCGGCTCCGTCGTCGTGGTCGGCGCCGGCTGGATCGGCGCCGAGTTCGCCACCGCCGCCCGCGAGGCCGGCTGCGCCGTCACCGTCGTCGAGGCCGCCCCCCTGCCGCTCGCCGGCGCCCTGCCCGCCGAGGTCACCACCGCCATGGCCGGCTGGTACGCCGAGAGCGGCGCCGAACTCCTCACCCACGCGCGCGTGGACACCGTCCGGCCCGGCGCCGTCGTCCTCGCCGACGGCCGCGAACTGCCCGCCGACGCCGTCGTCGTCGGCATCGGCGCCCGCCCCGCCACCGACTGGCTCGCCGGCTCCGGCATCGCCCTCGACCCGAGCGGCGCCGTCACCGCCGACGACCGGCTGCGCACCTCCCTGCCCGACGTGTACGCGGTCGGCGACTGCGCCTCCTTCCCCTCCGCGCGCTACGGCGAGCGGCTCCTCGTCCACCACTGGGACAACGCCCTCCAGGGCCCCCGCACGGTCGCTGCCGACATCACCGGCGCCGAAGGCGCCGAGCCGGCCCCCTACGACCCCGTCCCGTACTTCTGGTCCGAGCAGTTCGGCCGCTTCGTCCAGTACGCCGGCCACCACACCGGCGCCGACACCCTCGTCCGGCGCGGGGACGCCTCCGGCGCCTCCTGGTCGGTGCTCTGGCTGCGCGACGGCGTACCGGTCGCCCTCCTCGCCGTCGGCCGGCCCCGGGACCTCGCCCAGGGCCGCAAGCTCATCGAGGCCGGCACCCCCGTCGACCCCGAGCGCGCCGCCGACCCGGCCGTCCCGCTGAAGTCCGCCGTCCGGTGACGACCCGGACGGAGGCCGTCGCGGCGGGCCCGACTACCGGCTGTCGGTCCCGGATGGCAGGCTTGTCCCGTGACCGAGATTGACGCAAACATCGATGCTCTCGTCCCCGCCTGGCTCTACCTCCCCGACATCGCCGAGATGCTCGACGTCGAGGTGACGCGGGTGAGGCAGCTGGTGAAGGAGGGCCAGCTGATCGCCGTGCGCCGCGGAGAGAACAACGCGCTCCAGGTGCCCGCCGCCTTCATCCAGGAGGACAAGGTCGTCAAGGGCCTCGCCGGCACCCTGACGCTCCTGCGGGACGACGGCTTCTCCGACGAGGAGATGCTGGAGTGGCTCTTCACCGCGGACCCGACCCTGCCCGGCACCCCCGCGCAGGCCCTCGGCGAGAATCGCGGCACGGAGGTGAAGCGCCGCGCCCAGGCGCTCGCCCTCTGACACACCGAACCACCACCGCCCGGGGGGGGGGCGGCCCCCCCCGCCGCGCCCCCCCCCCCCCCGCGCGCCGCGCCCCGCCGCCCCCCCCGGCGCGCCGGCGCGCGCCCCCCCCCC
>NZ_JBHYKM010000072.1:28536-38774 GCF_042741435.1 Streptomyces sp. NPDC058955
GCGGGGGCTTTCCGGGGGGGCGGGGGGGGCCGGCGCGCGCCCGGGCCCCCCCCCACCCCCCCCCCCCCCCCCGCCCCGCCGGGCCCCCCCCCCCCGCCCCCCCCCCGCCACCACCCGACGGGGGGAACCATCATGCCCACGCCTCGTGAGCGGCTCGCCGACGCCCGGCTCTACCTGTGCACCGACGCCCGGAAGCGCCAGGGCGACCTGCCCGCCTTCCTCGACGCCGTGCTCTCCTCCGGGGTCGACATCGTCCAGCTCCGCGACAAGGGCATGGAGGCCGCCGAGGAGCTGGAGCACCTCGCCGTGTTCGCCGACGCCTGCCGCCACCACGGCAAGCTCCTCGCCGTGAACGACCGGGCCGACGTCGCCCACGCCATCGGCTCCGACGTCCTCCACCTCGGCCAGGGCGACCTGCCCGTCCCCGCCGCCCGCGCCGTCCTCGGCGACGAGGTGCTGATCGGCCGCTCCTGCCACGCCGAGTCCGAGGTGGCCGCGGCCGCCGCCGAGCCCGGCGTCGACTACTTCTGCACCGGCCCCTGCTGGCCGACCCCCACCAAGCCCGGGCGGTACGCCCCCGGCCTCGGTCTGGTGCGGTACGCGGCCGGACTCGCCCAGGACCGCCCCTGGTTCGCCATCGGCGGCATCGACGCGGACAACCTGGACGAGGTGCTCGACGCCGGCGCCCGCCGGATCGTCGTCGTCCGCGCGATCACCGAGGCCGACGACCCGGCCGCGGCCGCGGCCTCCCTCGCCAAGCGCGTCCGGGAGCGGGCCGGCGCCTGACGGCGGCGACCACCGGGTGGGCGCGCCGCACCCGCGCCGCGCCCGTGCCCACGGCGAACCGGTGCCGCACCGGTGCCGCACCGCTCTCCTGCCACCGTCGCACCGCTCTCGTGCCGCCGTCGCACCGCTCTCGTACCGCCGTCGTACCGCTCTCGTACCGCCGTCGTGCCGCCGTCGTACCGCTGTCCGAAAAGGTGTCCATTCCTCGGACGCGGTTTCCGCGCCTCGCTGGACCCCGTCTAACCTGCCCGTATGGCCCTTGGAACCGCTTCCGTCCGTTCGGACCGCGCCCGCACGGTCCGCGAGATCCTCGCCTCCGGCACGTCGTACTCCTTCGAGTTCTACGCGCCCCGGACGGCCAAGGGCGAGCAGGTCCTCTGGAACGCCATGCGCCGCGTCGAGGCCGTCGGCCCCAGCTTCGTCTCCGTGACCTACGGCGCCGGCGGCTCCACCCGCGGCGGCACCGTCAAGGCCACCCAGAAGATCGCCTCGGACACCACCCTCACCCCGGTCGCCCACCTCACCGCCGTCGACCACTCGGTCGCCGAGCTGCGGAACGTCCTCGGCCAGTACGCCGACGCCGGCATCCGCAACATGCTCGCGCTGCGCGGCGACCCGCCCGGCGACCCGCTGGGCGACTGGGTCGAGCACCCCGAGGGCGTCCGGTACGCCGCCGACCTGGTCCGGCTCATCAAGGAGTCCGGCGACTTCTGCGTCGGCGTCGCGGCCTTCCCCGAGATGCACCCCCGCTCCGCCGACTGGGACACCGACATCCGGCACTTCGTCGACAAGTGCCGGGCCGGCGCCGACTACGCGATCACCCAGATGTTCTTCGACCCGGAGAACTACCTGCGGCTCCGCGACAGCGTCGAGAAGGCGGGCTGCGAGACCCCGATCATCCCCGAGGTCATGCCCGTCGTCACCGCGAAGACCCTCGACCGGCTGCCCCAGCTCAGCAACGCCGCCTTCCCCGCCGATGTGAAAGAACGCATCCTCGCGGTCAAGGACGACGCCGCCGCTGTACGCTCCATCGGTATCGAGTTCGCGACGGAGTTCTGCGCGCGCCTGCTGGACGAGGGCGTCCCCGGACTGCACTTCATCACGCTCAACAGCTCCACCGCGACGCTCGAGATCTACGAGAATCTCGGACTGCACCAGCAGTCCTGACCGGTCGTACCCGCCCCTGACCCGCGGCGGTGGCCGTAGAGAGGGGCTGCGGGGCATGGGGTGGACGGTCCTCTACATCGCGTTCGGCCTGGTGGCGCTCTGGCTGCTGGGCGAGGTGCTCCTCCAGTACAAGGCGCGGCTGCGCTGGCGGATCCTCGCCTTCTGCGGCTTCCTCGGCGTCGTCGCCGGCGTGCTGCTGCCCTCGGTCGCGGTGATCATCGCCGGCGCGGTCGCCTTCGCCGTCGGCCAGACCTTCGTGACCCTCTCCTTCCGCCGCGGCTTCTCCACCGGCTGGGCGATCGGCGGCAACCCCGGCGCCAGCCGCCGCCGCAAGGCGGGCCCGGCCGGCGACGCCGGCCCCACCCTGGAGGTCTCCGGACTCTCCTACGAGGACGCCGCCGCGGCCCACGCCCCGGGCCCCGACGCCGAGGAACTGCACGCCGGCGGCGAACCCGCCTCCGTCTACGAGCCGCAGCCCCTGCCCGAGGACACCGGCCAGTACGGCGTCTACGGCGGCGGGCAGCACGACGAGACCCCGCAAACCCCCGCGTACGGCGGCTACGAGACCGGAGGGTACGAGACCGGCGGCTACGCCACGGGGACCTACGCCACGGGGACCTACGACACCTCGGGCTACGCCACCGGCGGCTACGCGCCCGCCGACCCCGGCACGCCCGCGTACGACACCTATGCCGCCGGCTACGAGCAGCAGCAGCCCGGCTACGACTACGGCGCCACCGGCGGCCCGCAGCAGTACGCCGCCTACTCCGACCCGTACATCGGCCCCGGCACCGACGGCCAGCAGTACACCTCGTACTACGGCGACCCGCACGCCCCCTCGTACGGCTACGACACCCCGCCCGGCGGCGTCTGGGTCCCGCAGCAGCGCGACACCGACGAGCCGCCGGCGCCCTACGGCCAGGGCCAGTACCCCGACGAGCAGTCCCAGTACCGCTACTGAGGCCCCGTCCGGCCGGACGGGGCCCGGCCGGTCCCGGTCACTGCGAGCCGCGGAACTCCGCGCCCTCCACGATCAGCCCGGCCACCAACGCGCCCGACATGCCCGCGTGGGCGAGCCCGCCGCCCGGGTGCGACCAGCCGCCCGCGAAGTAGAGCCCCGGCACGGGGGAGACGTTCGCCGCGGGCAGCCAGGCACCGCGCGCGTCCGCCAGCGCGGGGCCCGGCACCTCGGCCGACCCGGTCGCCGCCCGTACGTCCTCCGGGGTGCGGACCTCCTGCCAGAGCAGCCGCTCGGCCAGCCCCGGCACGGCCCGCGCCGCCGCCTCCACCATCGCCTCGGCGAGCTTCGCCGGGTCCTCCTCCGGCACTCGTTCGACCAGCGTGGACACGGTCACCGACTCGTGGTCCGCGTCGGGCCGCAGCGCCGGATCGTCCGGCCGCAGCACCGTCACCGTCGGGTCGGACAGAGGGTTCCCGGCGCCGTGGACGACCGTGCGGTGCACGGCCCCCTCCTCGCGGGCCCCGCGCAGCGCCAGCAGGACGGTCAGCCGACCGGTGCCCTGCGCCTGGAACGACGGCCACTCGTCACCGGACTCCCACGGCATGACCTGGTCGCGGTAGAGCGCCGGCACCGGCGCGCCCGCGACCACGTGGTCCGCCGCCACCGACTCGCCCGACGCCAGGCGCACCCCGACGGCCCGCTCGCCCGCGCCTTCGCCCTCGGTCAGCACCTCGTCGACGGCCGCGTCGAACACGAACTCCACCCGCCGCTCCCGGCAGCGCTCGTACACCGCGTCCGCGAGCGCCCGGATGCCGCCGGCCACGTACCAGCTGCCGAAGGTCTGCTCCATGTACGGCAGCACGGCGGCGGACGCCGGGGCGGTGGAGGCCGGGAAGCCGTACGCCTCCGCGTACGCGTCCAGGAGCGCGACCAGCCGGGGGTCGCGCAGCTCCCGCTCGCCGACCTGGGCGAGCGTCCGCGTCGGGCGGCGCAGCAGCCCGGCCTTCAGCGCCGGGTACGGCTCGCGGGCCAGCACCTTCGGATCGGCGGGCTGCGGCTCCTCCAGGAGCGGGCGGCGCGTCCGGTCCCATGCCTCGCGGGCCCGCACCAGGAAGTCCCCCCAGCGCTCGCCCGCGCCCGCGCCCAGCGCCGCGTCCAGGGCGGCGATCGTGCCGGCCCGGGAGGCGTTCGGCAGGTCCACGCGCGTGCCGTCGGCGAAGACGTGCCGGGCGGCCGGATCGACCTGGCTCAGCCCGACGCACTCCTCCAGCGGCTTCTTCCCCGTCTTCACGAACAGATCGCGGTAGACCGCCGGCAGGTGCAGCAGCCCGGGACCCGTGTCGAAGGCGAAGCCGTCCCGCTCGAAGCGGCCCACCGCCCCGCCGTACGTCGACGTCCGCTCGTACACCGTCACCGCGTGTCCGGCGATCGCCAGCCGTGCCGCCGCCGCCATGGCGCCGAGACCCGCGCCGATCACCACAATCCGTCCCATGTCAGGGACCTTATCGGCCCCCGCCGACAGAGCGGTCCACAGGTGGGCCGCCGCCGGCCGCCGCCAGTCTGCGCTCCTCGCGGCGCTGCGCCCGGCGGCGCCGGAAGCGCCGGATCCGGGAGGCCAGGAAGACCAGCAGCCACACGCCGAGCGCCAGCAGCACGGCGGCGATCACCGCCGCCGCCACCGGATGGAACATCGCGAAGGTGATGATCCCGGCGACGCCGAGGTCCTCGGCCGTGCTGAGCGCGATGTTGGAGAACGGCTCGGGCGAGGTGTTCACCGCCATCCGGGTCCCGGCCTTGACCAGATGGCTCATCAGCGCCGTCGAACCGCCGACCGCGCCCGCCGCCAGCTCCGGCAGCGAACCGCTCTCGCCGGCCAGCAGGGCCGCCACCACCGCTCCCGCGACCGGCCTGATCACCGTGTGGACGGAGTCCCACACGTTGTCCACGTACGGGATCTTGTCCGCGACCGCCTCGCACAGGAAGAGGACGCCGGCCGCGATCAGGACGTCCGTGCGCTGGAGCGCCTCGGGCACCTCGTCGGTGAGCCCGGTCGCGCCGAAGACGCCGAGGAGCAGGACCACCGCGTAGGCGTTGATCCCGCTCGCCCAGCCGCTCGTGAAGACCAGGGGGAGTACGGACACGCTCGCGATCGTAACGAGACGGCGTCCGTCCGTCACCAGGACGGCCCAATCCGCCCGGCCGGCGCGGCGGCTGAGTATCCGTACCTAGACGCCGAGATGAGTACCCGCGCGGATGGGGGAGGGGCCGTCCGGAGGAGAGAGTGGAGCCACGGAAGGGGCACGGCTCCGGACCGCCGACACGGGGCGGCGGAACGGGGCCGTGCGCCTGCCGGCACGGGGAACGTGCACGGGGGTGTACGAAGAAGGCGCCGGTCCGGCGTGGCTCGGGGGGATCGAGCTTCGCGGACCGGCGCCTCTCTTTGTCTCGGATCCAATATCCGGGATCCGATATCCGGAATCTGGTATCCAATATCCGGGATCCCGGATATTGGGTACGGGATGCGGGATCCGGGATTTCGGATATTGGATCCCGGATCCGGCTCAGCGGCCCCCGCCCACCCGCCCGTGCAGCAGCAGGGACAGCGCCGCGTGGACGTCGTCGAGGGAGCGCTCGCTCTGGAACGCCTTCCAGTCGAGGGCGGCCACCAGGACCATGCCGACCAGGGCCGCCGCCGTCAGCTGGACGTCGATCTCCTCGCTCAGCTCGCCGGCCTCGACGCCGTCGCGGAGGACGCCCTCCACGACGGCGACGGCCTCCTGGCGGACCACCAGGAGGGTGGAGTTCCACGCCCGGTTGGTGCGCCAGAGCTCGGCCACGTACAGCTGGGTGAAGGCCGGGTAGCGGTCGATGAAGACGAGGCCCGCGCGGATCATCGCGTCCAGCGCGGCGACCCGGCTGCCGCCCCGGGCCGCGGTCTCCTCCGCGGCCGTCCGCAGCGAGGCGGCGAGCAGGGAGACGCCGTGGCGCAGCAGCTCCTCGAAGAGCTCGGTCTTGCTCTTGAAGTTGTAGTAGACCGTGCCCTTGGCCACCCCGGCCCGCTCGGCGATCTCGTCGACCGTGGTGGCCGAGAAGCCCTGCTCGGCGATGAGGGTGACGGCCGCCTCGTAGAGCTTGGCGCGGGTCGCCTGGCGGCGGGTGCTGCTGCTGTCCATGGGATCGATTCTCACAGAGGCGGTAGGGGTCGGGTCACAGGGACAGTTCGGGGTGGAGCCGGTCCAGCGTCCACACCTGCTTGCGCCGTGCGGTGACCGCGGTCAGCGCGAGCGCGCCCAGGGTGAAGGCGGTCAGGACCGCGACGGCCTCCCAGACCGGGCCGACGCCGCCGCCGGAGATGAGCCGGCGCAGTGCCTCGACCACGTAGGTCATCGGCAGGAAGGGGTGGACGGCGTTGAAGAAGCCCGGACTGGTCTGCACGGGGTAGGTGCCGCCGGCCGAGGTCAGCTGGACCATGAGCAGCGCCAGCACCAGGATCCGGCCGGCCGCGCCGAAGCGGGCGTTCAGCCACTGGATGATCGAGGCGAAGCAGCAGGTCACCAGGGCGAGGAAGCCGATCGTGCCGGCCGCTCTGGCCATCTCCAGGCCGAGTCCCCAGTGCAGGACGGAGAGGAGCGCGCCGACCTGGAGGATGCCGATCGCGGCCACCGGGAGCCAGCCGGCCAGCGCGATCCGCCAGGCGGAGGCGCCCGCGGCGAGGGCCCGCCGGTTCATCGGCTGGATGATCATGTAGGCGACCATGGCGCCGACCCAGAGGGAGAGCGGGATGAAGTACGGGGCGAAGCCCGTGCCGTAGTTCGGCGCCTTGTGGAGCGACTGGGCGGCGAGCTGCACCGGGTCGGCCATGACCTCCGTACGCCGGTCCCGCTCGTCCTTGTCGTAGTCCGGGATCTTGTCGACGCCGTCCTTGAGGCCGGTGGCGAGCGAGCCGGAGCCGTCGGCCAGCTTGAACAGGCCGCCGTCGAGGTCGCCGGCGCCCTTCTTCAGCTTGCCGACGCCGCTGTCCAGGCTGACCGAGCCCGCGCGGGCGCCGGAGATGCCGGTGTGCAGCTGCTCGGCGCCGTCGGCGACCTTCTTCGCGCCCCGGTTGAGCTCGTTGATCTTCCGGATGGCGCCCTCGACGTCCTCGTCCAGGTGCGGGGCGCGCGCGGCCAGCTCGTCGGCCTCCTTCTTCAGCTTCTTCAGCCGCTCGTCGAGCGTCTTCAGGTCGCCCTTCTCGTCCTTGGTCAGCTGGTGCACGTCGTCCGCGACCGTGGCCACGTCGCCGGCGGTGGTCGACGCCTCCTTCAGGGCGGAGCAGTACTCCTTCGTGTCCGGGAGGACGAACCCCTCGGGGAGCGTGACGCCCTCCGGCAGCTCGATCTGCGGGGTGGCGCCGGCGCCGGGCTTCTCGCAGGACTCGCGGTGCAGCCGGCCGAGCGTGTCGTCCGCCTTGTGGGCGGCGGTGCGCAGCATCGGGGCGCGGTGGACCAGGTCCTCCAGGTCGTTGCGGGCGGCGGTGGTGGCGTCGGAGACCAGCTTCGCGGTGTCGCGGATCGACGTGCCGTTGTTCGCCAGGTACGGGCGGACCTTGTCGGCGGTGCCGTTCACCTTGTCGGCGAGGGCCTGGGTGCCGTTCGCGACCTGGCGCGTGCCGGTCTGGACGTCCTTGGAGCCCTTGTCCAGCTTCTTCAGGCCGGCGGCCAGGTCGCTGCTGCCGGTCTTGGCGTCGGTCAGGCCGTCGGAGAGGTCCTTGGAGCCCTTCTTGGCCTTGTCCACGCCCTTCTTCAGGTCGGCGGCGCCCTTGGCCGCCTCGGCGGTGGCCTCGTGGATGTCGGAGAAGGAGATGAAGATCTTGTCGAGGAAGGTCCGGGAGGACTTGGTGGAGGCGGCGGTGCGCACCTCGGCGAAGACCGTCCGCGAGATCTGGCCGACGATGTAGTTGTTGGAGTCGTTCGTGCGGACCTTCAGGGCGCCGGTCTCGGGGGAGTCCCCGGAGCTGGACGCGATCCGCTCGCTGAAGTCGCCGGGCACGGTCAGGGACAGGTAGTACGTGCCGTCCTCGACGCCCTTGCGCGCCTCGGCGTCGCTGACCTGGTGCCACTCGAAGGTCCTGCTGTCGAGCAGCCCCTCGGTGATGTCCTCGCCCGCGGTGATCCGCTTGCCGTCGGCGGTGGCGCCGCGGTCCTCGTTGACCAGGGCCACGGGCAGCTTGTCGAGCCTGCCGTACGGATCCCAGAACGAGTACAGGTACAGGGCGCCGTACAGCAGCGGCAGCAGCAGGACCGCGACGAGCGCGGCGCGCGGCAGCTTGCCCCTGCCGAAGCGCCTCAGCTCAAGAGCGGCCAGTTTCGGCGAGCGCATCGTCCGCCCCCTCCTCGGTGATGTCGTCTTCGGCGGCCGGGTCTTCCTCCGGGCCGGTCCCGGCGGTCTCGTCCGCGGCCTCCGGCTCCGGTTCGTCCCGGCCCGGCTCGTCCCGGTCCTTCCGGTCCGGGTCCGTCGTCGCGGTGGTGCCGGTCGTGGTGATCCGCAGGGCGTCGGCGGGTGCCTCGCTGCAGACGGCGAGGACGGTGGTGCCGGCGGCGGCCACCGAGCGCAGCAGCGCCCAGGCGGCGGCCCGGTCGGCGTCCGACAGCTTCAGGTCCGTGTCGTCCACGGCCAGCAGCCGGGGCCGGCCCATCAGGGCCAGCGCGATCGACAGCCGCAGGGCCTCCAGGCGCTCCAGATCGCGTACGGAGGTCCGCTCGCCCTTCGGCAGGGCGGCGAGGTCCAGCCCGGCGGCCGCGAGGGCCTCGTCGATCCGGGCCCGCGCCTCGGCGGCCCGGGTGCCGGGGCGGCGCAGCAGCGCGCGGACCGAGCCGTCGAAGCGGCGCTGCAGCAGGGCCCGCTCGCGCAGGTGCTCGGCGACCGTGAGCGACGGGTCGAGCTCGCTCACGCCGGGGACCTGGCCGAGCGCGGCGATCCGGCGCACGGCGGCCATCCGGCGCGGCAGCGGCAGGCCGCCGACCTCGGCGCGGCCCTCGCCGGTCTTCATCCGGCCGGTGAGCGCGAGCAGCAGACAGGTGCGGCCGGTGCCGGACGGGCCTTCCAGCGCGACCAGCGCGCCGGCCCCGGCGCGGAAGGACACGTCCCGGAAGGCCCAGCCGCGGGGGCCCTTGAGCCCCAGCCCCTCGACCACGACCTCGACGCCGTGCGCCGCCGGGCCGCTGCCGGCGCCGGACTCCCCGCCGGCCCCCTCCGGAGACGGTCGTGTGGTCAGGTCCTCGGATCCCACGGATCCACCCCCCGCTTCCCCACTTTTGAACTGACTGGTCAGTCCAAAAGTTACCCAGGAGTCTCCTTGTTGGCAAAACCCCAGGTCAGGGCGATTGTCAGTGGGGGGTTGCACGATGGACACAGACGGCGACAAGGCCGTCACCCGACGACAGGAGGCTCGTCATGGCCAGTCCTTTCGCAGCAGCCGACGTCCACCCCGTGTCCCGCCGGACCAGCGCCCCGCCCGCCGCCCTCGACCTGCTCGCCAAGGCCCGGGCCGGGCTCGACGAGGCCGCCGCCCTCGACCGGCCCCACGAGAGGTACGCCACCGCGCACCTCGCCGCCCTGCGCGCCGCGGCCGCCGTCCTCGCCGCCCGCGCCCGCCCCGTCCCCCGCACCCGCCGGCGCCAGGCCATAAGGAGCGCCTGGGAACTGCTGCCGCAGCTCGCCCCCGAGCTCACCGAATGGAGCGCCCTCTTCGCCTCCGGAGCCCCGCGCCGCGCCCTCGCCGAGGCCGGGGTCGCCGCCGCCGCGACCCCGCGCGAGGCCGACGACCTGGTCAGGGACGCCGCCCACTTCCTGCGCCTGGTCGAGCGGCTGCTCGTGCTCCAGCCGGTACTGCCCCGACAGCCCCCGGCGGACGGCGCCGCCGGTTGATCCGCACGGCGGCACGGAGGCCATAGGGTGGGGACGTCCGTACCCGTCACCGAGGAGTCAAGAGCCGTGCCGGACCCTTTCCCCGCCTTCGGCCGCGAGGCGTCGTCGCGCCCGTCGCGCGCCTCCCTGCGAACCGCCGTCGTCTGGGACGTCCTCAAGGACGCCCTCGACCGCCGGGTCGGGACCACCGGGAACGCCGCCCTGGACGTCCTCGACACCGGCGGCGGCTCCGGCAACTTCGCGGTGCCGGTGGCCCGCCTCGGCCACCGCGTCACCGTCGTCGACCCCAGCCCCAACGCGCTCTTCGCCCTGGAGCGGCGCGCCGCCCATGCCGGGGGCGCCCACCGGGTGGCCCGCGGCCCCCGCGACGGCCCCCGCCGCTACTGCGAGGGTCAGGGGCGGGCCTAAGACACCTAGG
>NZ_JBHYKM010000072.1:38784-40421 GCF_042741435.1 Streptomyces sp. NPDC058955
CTCCAGGGCGTCGTCCGCGGCAACACCCCCCCCAACGGCTACGCCCACGGCTCCAACCACCCCAGGCTCATCACGGCCGTCGTCCCCCCCCGCCCCCCCGCGCTCTCCGCCCGGGCGCGGCGCCCCGCCGCGGCGGGCGTCGCCGACCTGGTGACCGGCGTCCAGGGCGACGTCCGCGGCCTCTTCGACGTGGTCGAGCGCGGCGCCTACGACACGGTGCTCTGCCACGGCGTCCTGGAGTACGTGGACGACCCGGCCGAGGGCGTACGGAACACGGTGGCCGCGCTCCGCCCCGGCGGCGCGCTCAGCCTGCTCGGCGCCGGACTCGGCGGCGCGGTCCTCGCCCGCGCCCTCGCCGGACACTTCACCGAGGCCCGCACCGCGCTCGGCGACCCCGACGGGCGCTGGGGCGCCGGCGACCCCGTGCCCCGGCGCTTCACCGCCGAGCAGCTCACCGGACTGGCCGAGGAGGCGGGCCTCTCCGTGAGCGCCGTCCACGGCGTGCGGATCTTCGCCGACCTGGTGCCCGGCGTCCTCGTCGACACCGAGCCCGGCGCCGCCGAGGCCCTGCTGAAGCTGGAGGCGGCCGCCGCCGAACTGGCCGCCTTCCACGCCGTCGCCACCCAGCTCCACGTGCTTGCCGAGAAGCCCGCCTGATCCAGCGGAACTCCGGGGCCGCGCCACCCGTTCGGAGGTGCGGGCCCGGCTCTGCCACAGGCCGCCCCATATGCGGCTTCGCGCCGTATGATCGAGGGAAACCATCCGGCATGACGGACGGGCGGCTGGGGAATCAACGCCTCACCAACCGAACCGCGTGGCGGCCCGGATGGGCTGATCGGCATTGAGGGCGGGTTTCACGGGGGCGATTCCCTGCCTATCCTGAAAGGGCCGCAACCGGTCGCCCCCGCGACCGACGACTAGGAGGACTCCGTGCCGCTCTCGGAGCACGAGCAGCGAATGCTCGAGCAGATGGAGCGAGCGCTGTACGCCGAAGACCCCAAGTTCGCGACAGCGCTCGAGGGAAGCGGGCTGCGCACGTACACCCGGCGACGGGTCTACCAGGCAGTCGCCGGCTTTCTGGTGGGTATCGCGCTCCTCATGGCCGGAATGGTCGCACAGCAGATCTGGATCAGCGTGGTGGGATTCCTCGTCATGCTGGGCTGCGCGGTCCTGGCGGTCACCGGCTGGCGCAAGGCGCCCAAGCCGGGCGAGCGGGCGCAGCAGGCCCGGGGCCATCAGGTCCGGGCGCGACGCTCGATGATGGACCGGATCGAGGCGCGGTGGCAGCGACGCCGCGACGAGCAGCAGGGCGGCGGCCACTGACGCCCCCCTGAGCGGAGACCCCGCACCCCCTACCCCCGCCCCGCCGGCCCCGAGCCCCGGCGGGGCGCCGTCACATCTGCCCCCCGTTCCGCGGGCGCGCCGCCGTTTCGTTGTGGTCGTTCCGCTGGGGTGGTGCCCACCCCCGGGCCCGGAGGGGCGTTGCGGGTGGCCGCGCCGCTCCGTTGTGGGCAGTTGTTCCGCTGGGGCGGAACGGGTGGGCACAACGGAACGGCACCCTTAGCGGTGCCTCCGCGCCTTGTGCCTGGACCCGCACCGCGTGTGCGCCGTGCACGGGGTGCGGGTTCAGGCGCGGG
>NZ_JBHYKM010000073.1:0-13996 GCF_042741435.1 Streptomyces sp. NPDC058955
GGGCCGGCTTTCGGGTGGGGGGGGCCGGGCGGGGCTCAGTGGGGGGGGGGGGGGGGGGGGCGCGGGGGGGGGGGGGGGGGGCCGCGCCCCCCCCCCCCCCCACGACCTGACCCTGCTCTATCCGGAGGACCTTCCCGAACTCCCCTGATCCGTGGGCTCGTCGGCGCGCTGCCGGGGCAGGGCGGGCGGCAGCCGGTCGAGGAGCGCGGCCCGCCGTTCGGCGAAGGCGGGGTCGGCCTGGTAGTCGGAGTGGCCGAGGACCGGTTCGGGCAGCGGGTGGGCGCGGGTGCGTCCGTACGCGACGGGGTCGCGCAGCGCCGGGGCGTCGACGCCCGGGCGGCCGTCCTCCGCCGGGACGCGGACCGGGCCGCCGATGGGGTCGGTGGCGCGGTGCAGGTTGGTCCAGCAGTGCACGGCCCGGTGCAGGCCGCGCAGGGCGTCGGGGCCGAAGTAGGCGGGGAACCAGCGCCCGTAGAGCCGTTCCAGCGGGGAGCCGTAGGTGAGGAGGGCGACCCGGGCGCGGGTGGCGGACGGCAGCTGCCAGACCGCCGCGGCGGCGAGGACGCTGCCCTGGGAGTGGCCGGAGATGACGAGCCGGCCGCCGGTGTGCCCGGTCCAGGAGCGCATCCGCCAGGTGAGGTCGGGCACGGCCCGCTCGGCGTAGCAGGGCGGCGCGAAGGGGTGGGCGGCGCGCGGCCAGAAGGTGCCGACGTCCCAGAGGATGCCGATGGTGCGGCGGGCGGAGGCGTCGCGGTAGGCGCGGCGGCCCCAGGTCACGAAGAGCAGGAAGCCGAAGCCGATCATCCAGGAGCCGAGCGCCTGGGTGGTGGTGGCGAGCCCGGCGACGGCGGGGTGCGCGTCGGCGAAGGCGCGGCCGGGCACCTCGTCGCTCGCCCACGCGCCGGCGACGGACGCGGCGCCCAGCAGCAGGGCGGTGCCGGCGACGACGCCGACGAGGACGGGGGCGGAGTCGGTGAGCGAGGCGCGGGCGCGGCTCGCCGCGATCTGGCCGGTACGGACCCGGTCGGGGCGCTCGTCGGCGTAGTCGGCCTCGACGGCGGCCCGCAGCCGCCGGGTCGCGAGCGCGGTGCGGACGCCGAGGAGGGCGGCGGGCGCGAGCAGCAGCAGGAGCAGGACGGGGATGACGGACGCCTGCCAGCTGAGCAGGACGGGCGGGCCGATCAGCGGGCCGGCGCCGGCGGATCCGTCCAGCCGGTCCGCGACCCACTGGGCGACGCCGCCGGACATGACCCCGCCCAGCGCGCAGGCGAGCATCGCGGTGGCGGGCCCGCCGAGCCCGGCGAGGGCGGTGCGGGGGTCGCGCCGGGGGCGCTGGAGCAGCAGGGCGACCGCGCCGAGGGCGACGACGAGGCCGCCCTGGGTGAGGGTGAGGACGCCGAAGACGGCGTTCCCGGGGAGGGTGCCGGTGGAGGTCCAGCCGGGCCGGTCCCAGGCGGTGTGCACGGCGGTCAGCGCGAGCAGTCCGACGGCGAGGGCCGGCAGTCGGGTGAAGACGGCGCTCTCGACGCGCTGGTCGAGCCGGCGTTCGCTGCGGCCCCGGCCGCAGACCGACCAGAGCACCAGGGCGGCGCAGCCGAGCAGGGCGGCCCGCAGGGCGAGTCCGGTGGCGGCGAGGGCGCCGGTGTCGTGGCGGGCGGGGGCGGCGGCGAGGGCGCCGGCGACGGTGAGGACGCCGGCGGCGGTGTGCGCGGCGCGCAGCCGGGCGACGAGCCGCCTCCCGTACCAGAATCCGGGCCGGCCGAGCGCGGGCCGCGGGTCGGCGGGCGTCGCGGGGGCGGCGGGCTGGTCGTCCGTGGGCGGGCGCTGGGCCTCGTACGCGCTCCAGGTGCGGCGGGAGAGGTACCAGAGCAGGCCGACGAGCGCGGCGGGGAGGGCGGCGGCGAGGGCGAGCCTGCGTCCGGGGCCCGACCACCAGCCGCCCCGGTCGGCGGCGAGGAAGCCGAGCCAGGCGCGTCCGTCGGCGCAGCCGGCGGTGCCGGCGCACTGCCAGGCCGTCAGGTCGAGGGCGACCTCGCAGACGGCGGCGGTGAGCAGCACGGTGAGGGTGAGGGCGAGCAGCCGGACGAGCACGCCGTAGAGCCGGACGAGGCCGGGGCGGTCGGGGGCGGGCGGGCGCATCCAGTGGGCGAGGTTGACGACCATGAACGGCAGGAGCAGCAGCCACAGGGCGCGGGCGCCGTCGCCCGAGGTCAGGTTGGACCAGACGTACGCCTCCGGTACCGGCCCGGCCGCGTACCGGCCCGGGTGGTCCTCGGCGTCGAGGTCGTCGGCGCGCCGGTGCACGGCGGCGGTCTCGTCGCCGGTGACCCGTACGGTCCTGGGGTCGTCCAGCATGGACTGGGGGGAGGCTCCGCCGACTCCGTGGACGAGGAGTTCGAGCGCCGCGCCCCCGTGCTCCGGGGCGGGTGTGGCAGGGGACACTTAGGAGTCTTCCTCTCGTGGGTGGGAGGATGCGACGTCGGCTCCAGGATCGCGGACGACCGTGTGCCCGCGCACGGCCTCTCACCGAATCCGACAGCCATTCCCTCGTCTTCTGCGGAAGGACCGGCCCCGGCGGTGACTGACAATCAGAACCTCCTCGCGGAGCAGCGGCGCGCCCTGATCCTCGACGAGGTGCGACGGCGCGGCGGCGTCCGGGTGAACGAGCTGACCCGGCGGCTGGGCGTCTCGGACATGACGATCCGCCGTGACCTGGACGCGCTGGCCCGGCAGGGCATGGTCGCGAAGGTGCACGGCGGGGCGGTGCCGGTGACGGAGCCGAGCACCCACGAGCCGGGTTTCGAGGCGAAGTCGGCGCTGGAGCCGAACGCGAAGGACGAGATCGCGCGGGCGGCGGCGGCGCTGGTGCTGCCGGGGTCGGCGATCGCGCTGTCCGGCGGGACGACGACGTACGCGCTGGCCCGTCGGCTGCTGGACGTGCCGGACCTGACCGTGGTGACGAACTCGGTCCGGGTGGCGGACGTCTTCCACGAGGCGCGGCCGGCGTCGGGCGAGGGGCGGCGGGCGCCGACCGTGGTGCTGACCGGCGGGGTGCGCACGCCGTCGGACGCGCTGGTGGGTCCGGTGGCGGACCGGGCGGTCCGCTCGCTCCACTTCGACCTGCTGTTCCTCGGGGTGCACGGGCTGTCGGTGGAGGCGGGCCTGTCGACGCCGAACCTGGCGGAGGCGGAGACCAACGGGTGTCTGATCCGCTCGGCGCGCCGGGTGGTGGTGGTCGCGGACCACACCAAGTGGGGGACGGTGGGCCTGAGTTCGTTCGGGACGCTGGACGAGGTGGACACCTGGGTGACGGACCGGGGCATGGCGGCCGAGGTGCGGGCCGAGGTCGCGGAGCACGTGCCGGGGCTGCTGGTGGCGGGCGAGACGGCGGCGTGAGCCGGTTCCGGGTGGTGCGTTCCGCGCCGGTGGGGCCGGAGGAGGCGTGGCGGCGGCTCACCGACTGGCCGGCGCACGGCCGGCAGGTGCCGCTGACCCGGACGACGGTCCTGACGCCCGGTCCGAGCGGGCCGGGGACGCGGTTCACCGCGCGCACCGGGCTCGGCCCGCTGGGTTTCGACGACCCGATGGAGGTGGTCCGCTGGGAGCCGCCGCGCGGGGGCCTGCCGGGGGTGTGCCGACTGGAGAAGTACGGGCGGCTGGTGCGCGGTTGGGCGGAGATCGAGGTCACCGCGGCGGCCGGCGGTGCGCGGGTGGTCTGGACGGAGGAGCTGGCGGTACGCGGGGTGCCCCGGGTCCTCGACGGGGTGCTGGCGCGGGCGGGCCGGGTGGTGTTCGGCCGGGCCCTGGACGGGCTACTCACCCCCCGGCCCTCGAACGGGCTTTCGCCTTGACGGCGTGTCAGCTAAGGTGCTTGCTCCCATTCGATCCCCTCGGGGAGGTCCGGTCCATGCCACGCCGACTGCGGCCGGTGGAGCTCGACTTCACCGCCGTCGCACCCGTCCGCCTCGCCTTCGAGGCCACGCTCCAGGCGCCGCCCCCGGCCGTCTACCGCTCGATCGCGGTGGAGGTGGGCAGCCTGCCGGCCTGGTTCACCCCGGTCGCGTCGGCCGTCCCCCTCGACGACGGGGCGCGCCGGACGATCCGGCTGCGCGGCGGCGTCCGGTTCGAGGAGACGATCCTGGCCGCCGAGCCCGACCTGCGCTACGCCTACCGGGTGGACCTCACCAACGCCCCGGCCGTCTCCGCGCTCGCCGAGGAGTGGGCGCTCTCGCCGGAGGGCGCGGGGACGCGGCTGCGCTGGACGATGGCCGCGGACGGCCCGGCCCCGTTCCGCGCCGGTCTGCGGCTGGCGGCACCGGGCCTGGGCCTGTCCTTCCGGCGGGCGGCCGCGGCGCTGGACCGGCGGCTCACTCCGGCCAGACGCCCGTCGCCAGGAATCGTTCCACGGCAGCGGCGTACGGGGTGATGTCGAGGCCCTGCTCGGCGAGCCAGGCGTCCGAGTAGTACTTGTCGAGGTAGCGGTCGCCGGGGTCGCAGATGAGGGTGACGACGCTGCCGGTGCGCTCCTCGGCGACCATCTCGGCCACGATCTTGAGGGCGCTCCACAGGCCGGTGCCGGTGGAGCCGCCGGCCTTCCGGCCGATGGCGGTCTCCAGGGCGCGGACGGCGGCGACGCTGGCCGCGTCCGGGACCTTCATCATCCGGTCGACGGCGCCGGGCACGAAGCTGGGCTCCATCCGGGGCCGGCCGATGCCCTCGATGCGCGAGCCGCAGTCGGAGGTGGCGTCGGGGTCGTGGTGCACCCAGCCGTCGAAGAAGCAGGAGTTCTCCGGGTCGGCCACACAGATCCGGGTGTCCTGCTGGGTGTAGTGGACGTAGCGGGCGATGGTGGCGGAGGTGCCGCCGGTGCCGGCGGTGGCGACGATCCAGGCCGGCTCGGGGTAGCGCTCCAGCCGGAGCTGCTGGTAGATCGACTCGGCGATGTTGTTGTTGCCGCGCCAGTCGGTGGCCCGCTCGGCGTAGGTGAACTGGTCCATGTAGTGACCGCCGGTGCGGGCCGCGAGCGCCGCCGACTCCTCGTACATCGAGCGCGGGTCGTCGACGAAGTGGCACTGCCCGCCGTGGAATTCGATGAGCCGGCACTTCTCCGGGCTGGTGGTGCGGGGCATCACGGCGACGAAGGGCACGCCGATGAGCTTCGCGAAGTACGCCTCGGAGACGGCGGTCGAGCCGCTGGAGGCCTCGATGACGGGCTTGCCGGGGCGGATCCAGCCGTTGCAGAGCGCGTACAGGAAGAGCGAGCGGGCGAGCCGGTGCTTGAGGCTGCCGGTGGGGTGGGTGGACTCGTCCTTGAGGTAGAGGTCGATGCCCCACTTCTCGGGGAGCGGGAAGCGCAGCAGGTGGGTGTCGGCGGAGCGGTTGGCGTCGGCCTGGACCTTGCGGACCGCTTCCTTCAGCCAGGCGCGGTAGGCCGGATCGCTGCGGTCGACGTCCACGGTGACCGTCGCCTCGACGGTGTGGGGGGTGGTGCTCAACGGTCTCTCCTCGCTGTGGCGCCGGGGCGGACCCCGGGTCTTCCCACCCTCGACGATACCGCTCTCACCTGGGCAAACGTTCCCTTTGACGCTCCATAGGAACGCCTTGGAGAACGCCCGTACGACGGTCCCTGGTGTCCGCGGCGACGGCCCGGCACACTGGGAGGGACGGGCAGGCGGAAGGGGTGGACCGGCATGACGGAACCGGAGTTCAGCGCCAGGGGCGTACGGATCGCGCGCTGGCCGCGCTCACTCACCCGGGCCGGGGAGGTCCGCATCGAGGACGGCCGGCTCGCGCTGCTGACGAGTTACGGCTCCGAGATCGACAGCGCGCCCGTGAAGGCGGTGCGGGCGGGCCGCCCGTGGTTCGCGAAGGCGGACGAGACGGTGGCGCGGGTGAACGGCACCCGGTACCGCCTCACCATGGACGGCGCCGGGGAGGACGACGACCGGGACGCCGAGCAGGCGGGCCGCTTCCTCGCCGCGCTGAGACGGGCGGCCGGCGGGCGCTGACCTGGGCGGGCTCGCGGCGGGTTGCGGGGTGGTGACGGGTGGTTCACGCTGGAACCACCTCACTGAGGGTCGATCGGCGGTGACACTGCGC
This sequence comes from Streptomyces sp. NPDC058955, assembly GCF_042741435.1. NCBI lineage: Bacteria > Bacillati > Actinomycetota > Actinomycetes > Kitasatosporales > Streptomycetaceae > Streptomyces > Streptomyces sp. NPDC058955. The sequence goes on from NZ_JBHYKM010000073.1 coordinate 6,100, forward strand.
TCAGCGCGCCGCCACTGCCGTACCGCATGACAGATCCGAATCTCCGTCTTCTTCAGGACTACTTCGGGGAGTCGCAGCCGTGATCAGCGAGCCGAGCAGGTATTACGCGGTGGAGCTCCATGCCCTGCCGCCGCGGATCGGACAGATCCGCAGGATCGTCGCCGCCCATCTGCGCCATTGGCACCTCGACGACTTGGTCGATCCCGTCGAACTGGGAGTGACCGAGCTGTTGACCAACGTGCACCGCCACGCGCAGCCCGACAAGGAGTGCACCGTCGAGCTGGAACTCCTGCTCGACCGGCTGACCGTCTCGGTCCGGGACAACGACCCCCGGATACCGGTGGCGTCGGAGACGGCCGTCGAGGACCTGTGGGACGGGCCGGACGCGCTCGCCACCTCGGGCCGCGGCCTCGCCATCGTGGGGGCGCTCAGCGACAGCTGGGGCGTCCGCCCGCGCGGGGTGAGCGGCAAGGTCGTCTGGTTCACCCTCACCGCCCCGCCGCCCGCCGGCGGTCCCGCGGTCACCGGCGCCGAGGCCGGACTGGGCTTCGGGCTCGTGCCCCTGGCGCCGGTCGTCTCGTACAGCCGACTCGCGGGCGTGCCGCTGAGCACGCCCGCGGACGCCCCGGCGCTCGCGGCGAGCGGGTCCCGGGCCTGAGGTCAGGCCGTGGCGACCAGCGTCAGATAGGCGATGCCGAGCACGTTCCGGTAGCCGTTCAGCCAGCTCGACCGCTGCCGGTCGACCCGCTCGCGGGTCTCGGCGGCCAGCGGGTGGTCCGGATGGGCGGCGAGCCACAGCTCCGTGTCGTACCGGTAGCCGGACTCGAACGCCTCCCACTCGTCGCGGCCGGCCGTCTCGATCCACGCCGGGCGGAACCCCGCCTCGATCGCCAGGTCGACGAGCCCGCCCAGCGGGAGGTGGTCGCCGGTGCCGGCGCCGGGCCACATCCCGGCGAGCTCCGCCTCGGTCGGGGTCCGCTCCCAGAAGCCCTCGCCGAGCACCACCAGGCCGCCGGGCCGGACCAGCCGGCGGAGCTCGCGCAGCGCCTCCGCCGGGTCGTGCGGCAGCTCCGGGTCGCACAGCGCCTGGCTGGAGCCGAGGCAGAGGATCGCGTCGACGGGGCCGCGTTCGGTGCCGCGCGCGGACTCCTCGACGAAGAGGGAGCGGTCGGCGAGACCGCGCTCGGCCGCGAGCGCGCGGCCCCGGGCCAGGTCCTCGGCGTTGATGTCGATGCCGATGCCCTTCGCCGCGGGCGCCGCGTCGAGGATCCGGAGCAGCAACTCGCCCCAGCCGCAGCCGATGTCGAGGACGTCCGCGGGGCCGGCGGCGGCGATCCGGCGGACCAGGCTCTCGGCCCGCTCCTCGGAGAGCGGGCCGTGGAAGGTGAGGCTGCCCAGGCGGGGCGGGAGTTCGGCGTCGGGAGTGATCATGGACGGCGAGACTACCGGCCCCGGTGGACCCCGCCCAGCCCTTTTCGCGCACCCGTTCCCCGGCCGGGGAACGGGCCGGTACGCCCTCCGGGTCAGACGGGGGCGCCGCCGAGGGCCGCCAGGGGGTCGTCGAGGACCGGCTGCCAGGCCAGTTCGGCCGCGCCCACCAGGCTGTTGTGGTCCAGGGTGCAGGGCAGGATCGGGACGCCGCCGCTGCGGCCCCACAGGCTGCGGTCGGCGACGACCGCGCGCAGCCGCTCCGGGTCGGCGTCCAGCAGCTCGCGGTGGAGGCCGCCGAGGATGATCCGGTCCGGGTTGAGGATGTTCACCAGGCCGGCCAGGCCCAGGCCGAGACGGTCGATCAGCTCCGCCACCGCGGCCCGCACCCCCGGGTCGTCCGGCGCGTTCCTGAGCAGGTCGCGGGCCTGCTGGAGCAGGGAGACCTCCGGTCCCGGCGCCCGGCCGGCGACCGTGAGGAAGGCCAGCGGGTCGGTCTCGACGTCCAGGCAGCCGCGGCCCCCGCAGTGGCAGGGGCCGCCGTCCGGATTGACCGTCAGGTGGCCCACCTCCAGGGCGAGGCCCGAACTGCCCGTGTGGAGCCGCCCGTCGAGGACGAGCGCCCCGCCGACGCCCCGGTGCCCGGTGGCCACGCAGAGCAGGTCGCGGGCGCCGCGACCGGCTCCGTGCCGGTGTTCGGCGAGCGCGGCGAGGTTCACGTCGTTGCCGGTGAAGGCCGGGCCCTCGACGCCGGCGTCCCGGATCCGGTCGGCGAAGATCTCGCGGACCTGCGCGCCCGCCGGCCAGGCCAGGTGGAGCGGATTGAGCGCGGTGCCCTCCGGCTCGGCGACCGCGGACGGCACGGCGAGACCGGCGCCGACGCAGCGCCGCCCGGACTCCCGGAGCAGCGCGGCGCCCGCGTCCACGACGGCGCCGAGGACCTGTGCCGGGTCGGCCGAGACCGTCAGCCTGCCCGGGACGGTGGCGACGACGGTGCCGCCGAGGCCGATCAGCGCGGCCCGGAAGCCGTCCGCGTGCACCTGCGCGGCGAGCGCCACGGGGCCCTTCTCGTCGACCGCGAGCCGGTGCGAGGGCCGGCCCTGGGAACCGGCTGCGGCGCCGGGGTTGGAGTCGACCCGGATGAGCCCGAGGGCCTCCAGCTCGGCGGCGACGGCTCCGGCGGTGGCGCGGGTGACGCCCAGCTCTGCGGTGAGGACGGCCCGCGTCGGCGCCCGTCCGGTGTGCACCAGCTCCAGCGCGGGACCGAGCGCGCTCCGTCCCCTGTCCAGCCGAGTACGCGTCGTGGTCGCCTTGCCGTTCATGCGCCCGAGTCTGCCATGATCGGGGCCGCCCGCCGGACCCGCTCCGGCGCGGACGGCCCGGGCCGCTCCGGTCACGGCCGGGAGCGCGGGCGCGGCAGCAGGCCGACCTCGCGGCCGAGGCGTTCGGCGGCGGTGGCGAAGAACGCGTCCCGGTCCTCGACGACCCTGTTGAACTGGCCGAAGACCTCGAAGGAGACCAGGCCGAAGAGCTGCGCCCACGCGAAGACGAGGGCGACGGCGAGCGCGGGCGGCAGGTCGGGGGCCAGATCGGCGGCGAGCCGCTCCGCCTCCGGGGTGAGGCTGTCCGGCAGCGGCGGCAGCGCGACGCCCTCGTCCTGGTGGGCGGCGCGGGCGGTCGCCACGAGCAGCAGGCCCACGCGGGCGGCCGGGGCGACGGTGTCCTGGGGGGCGGTGTAGCCGGGGACCGGGGAGCCGTAGATCAGGGCGTACTCGTGGGGGTGGGCGACGGCCCAGCCGCGCACGGCGCGGCAGACAGCCGTCCACTGGGCGAGGTGGTCGCGGGGCGCGGCGTCCACGGCGGCGGCGTGGGCGGTCTCCGCGGCGGCGCCGACGGCGTCGTACGCGTCGATGATGAGCGCCGTCAGCAGGTCGTCCCGGCTGGGGAAGTACCGGTAGAGCGCGGAGGAGACCATGCCGAGCTCGCGGGCGACGGCGCGCAGCGACAGCTTGGCGGCGCCCTCGGCGGCGAGCTGCCGGCGGGCCTCGTCCTTGATGGCGGCGGTGATCTCGATCCGGGCGCGGGCGCGGGCTCCTTGAACGGTGGTCATGGAGAGCAGTCTGCCACGGTTCAGAGCGCCGCACTGAAAAGAGAGCACTGCTCTTGCTTGCGAGCGTCGATCCGTGCAGACTGTTCTCAAGCGAGAGCAGTGCTCGCGGTTCGGGGATGCGATACGAATCGAGAGCGGTGCTCACATCATCCGCACCGCCCGCCCGCCCAGGAGGCCCCCATGTCCACCACGCCCGCCGCCACTCCCGCCACCCCGGCCGCCGCTCCGGCCACCACCTCCGCCGCCCACGTCGTCAAGCCCGGCTGGTTCACCATCAACGTCGTCAACCGCTCCGTCGCCTGGCTGACCCGGCGGGGCATCAGCGTCTGGGGCTCCCGGGTCCTCGCCGTGAAGGGCCGCAAGAGCGGCGCCTGGCGGACCACCCCCGTCAACGTGCTCACCCTCGACGGCCGGCGCTACCTCGTCGCCCCCCGCGGCCACGTCCAGTGGACCCGCAACATGCGGGCGGTCGGCGGCGGCGAGCTGCACCTCGGCAAGCACGTCGAGCCGTTCACCGCGACCGAGGTCGCCGACGACGCCAAGGTGGACGTGCTGCGCGCCTACCTCAAGCGCTGGAAGGCCGAGGTCGGCGTCTTCTTCGCCGGCGTCGGCCCGGACTCCACCGACGACGAGCTGCGCGCCATCGCGCCCAAGCACCCCGTCTTCCTCATCGACGCCGCCCCGAACGCGTGAGGGTGGGCACGGACCACCCGGTCCGCACCCACCCTCGCGCTCCACACCTCCCGGACGGCGTCCGGGTCAGGACGCCTCGGTCTCCCGCCGGCCGGCGGAGTCCCCGTCGCCGCCCGTCGCCTCCGGGACGACGTCCTCGTCCCTGCGGCCCACGCCCCGGCCCGCCGGGCCGACGCCCGACGCGGTGTCCATCCGCTTGTCGAGCACTTCCAGGGCCCGCCGGGCCAGACCGTTCGACCGGACCATGCCGGCCAGCGTGGCCGAGCCCCGGGTGATGTCCGCGAACGCCTTCCAGGCCGGCCGCACCCCGGTGATCACCGCGTGCAGCAGCCCCGGCCGACGCTCGAAGACGGCGAGCATCCGCCGCCCGACGGCCATCTCCACACCGAGGCCCGCCTTGATCGCGAAGGCGTAGTTCAGCGCCTGGCGCCGGGCGTCCACCGCGTCGGCGGCCTCCGCCACCCGCACCGCCCACTCGCCGGCGAGCCGGCCGGAGCGGAGCGCGTACGAGATGCCCTCACGGGTCCACGGCTCCAGCAGGCCCGCCGCGTCGCCGCAGACCAGGACCCGGCCGCGGGAGAGCGGCGAGTCGTCGCTGCGGCAGCGGGTCAGATGGCCCGAGGAGATCGTGGGCTCGAAGCCGGAGAGGCCGAGCCGGGCGACGAAGTCCTCCAGGTACCGCTTGGTCGCCGCACCCTCGCCGCGCGCCGAGATGACGCCGACCGTGAGCGTGTCGCCCTTCGGGAACACCCAGCCGTAACTGCCGGACATCGGACCCCAGTCGATGAGGATGCGGCCCTTCCAGTCCTCCGCCACCGACGGCGGCACCGGGATCTCCGCCTCCAGGCCCAGGTCGACCTGACCCAGCTTCACCCCGACGTGCGCCCCTATCCGGCTGGCACTGCCGTCCGCGCCGACCACCGCGCGCGCGAGCACCGTCTCGCCGTCGGCGAGCACCACCGCGACCGTCCGCCGGTCCGGCACGGCCGGGCCGTGCTGCTCCACCCTGGTCACGGTCGCGCCGGTGCGCAGCTGCGCGCCGGCCTTCTGCGCGTGCTCCACCAGCTGGGCGTCGAACTCGGGCCGGTTGATCAGCCCGAAGAGCATCCGGCGGGAGCGGCGGGTGCGGGCGAAACGGCCTTCGAGCGAGAAGGTGACCGCGTGCACCCGGTCCTGGAACGGCAGTTCGAAGCCCGGCGGCAGCGCGTCCCGGGAGGGGCCGATGATGCCGCCGCCGCAGGTCTTGTACCTGGGCAGCTCGGACTTCTCCAGGAGCAGCACCCGGCGGCCGGCGACCGCCGCCGCGTACGCCGCCGACGCGCCCGCCGGGCCGGCGCCGACGACCACCACGTCCCACACGTCCGGCCGGTCGGGATCGGGGCCCGGCTCGGTGCCGGTCTCCCCGGCGGGGTCGGACTCCGCGCCCGTCACCGCGCCGGACGGACCGGCCGCCGGGGCCGGCTCGCCGGGCGCGAGCGGCTCGATCCGCTCCGGACCGGCGTTCTCTGCGTGCTCGCTGCTCACGTGTGCTTCTGCTCCTGATCCGACCGGCGTCTGCTTCCCGCATCCTACGGCTCGGTAGGTCACAGCCCGGTCGTAGGATCGACGGTGCGAACGCCGTACCACCCGATACGCCGTTCGCTCCCTCTGCACCAACGTCGCACCCACGAGGAGCGTGCCCATGACGCCGAATCCGATCGCCGAGACCGTCCGGTCCCTGATGCCCCGGGCCAAGTCCGAGCTGGCGGAACTGGTCGCCTTCGAGTCGGTCGCGGACGAGGCCGTGGCGCCCCGCAGCGAGTGCGAGGCCGCGGCGAACTGGGTCGCCGACGCGCTGCGCGCCGAGGACTTCCGCGACGTGGCGCTGCTCGACACCCCGGACGGTTCGCAGGCCGTGTACGGCGTGCTGCCGGGCCCGGCCGGCGCGCCGACGGTCCTGCTCTACGCCCACTACGACGTGCAGCCGAAGCTGGACGAGTCGGCGTGGCTGACCCCGCCGTTCCGGCTCACCGAGCGCGAGGACGGCCGCTGGTACGGGCGCGGCGCCGCCGACTGCAAGGGCGGCTTCATCCTCCACCTGCTGGCGCTGCGGGCCCTCAAGGCCAACGGCGGCGTGCCGGTGACCGTCAAGATGATCGTCGAGGGCTCGGAGGAGCAGGGCACCGGCGGTCTGGAGCGGTACGCCGAGGAGCACCCCGAGCTGCTCACCGCCGACACCATCGTGATCGGCGACGCGGGCAACTTCCGGGTCGGCCTGCCGACCGTGACCGCGACCCTGCGCGGCATGACGATGATCCGGGTCCAGGTCGACACCCTGGAGGGCAACCTCCACTCGGGCCAGTTCGGCGGTGCCGCGCCCGACGCGCTCGCCGCGCTCATCCGCGTCCTGGACTCGCTGCGCGGCGAGGACGGCTCGACGGTGATCGACGGGCTGCCGGCCGACGCGGTCTGGGACGGCCTGCAGTACCCGGAGGAGCAGTTCCGCGCCGACGCCAAGGTGCTGCCGGGCGTGGACCTGCCGGGCGCGGGCACGGTCGCCGACCGCATCTGGGCCCGTCCGGCCGTCACGGTCATCGGCATCGACTGCCACCCGGTGGCGGGCGCGACCCCGTCGATCCCGCGGACCGCCCGCGCGCAGATCAGCCTGCGGGTGCCGCCCGGCCAGGACGCGGCCGAGGCGACCAAGCTGCTCTTCGCCCACATCGAGAAGCACACGCCGTGGAACGCGCGCGTGACCCTGGAGCAGGTCGGCCAGGGCCAGCCGTTCCAGGCGGACACCGCCAGCCCGGCGTACGCGTCGATGGCGGAGGCGATGCGGGTCGCGTACCCCGGCCAGGAGATGCAGGCGGCCGGCATGGGCGGTTCGATCCCGCTGTGCAACACCCTCGCCTCGCTCTACCCCCAGGCCGAGATCCTGCTCATCGGCCTGAGCGAGCCGGAGGCGCAGATCCACGCGGTCAACGAGTCCGTCTCGCCGGAGGAGCTGGAGCGGCTCTCCGTCGCCGAGGCGCTGTTCCTCGTCAACTACGCGGCGAGCCGCGGGGCCTGACGGCCGGACACCCGCCGGAGCCGGCCCCCGGGCCCGCTCCGGCGGTTCAGCGTCGGGCGAACCTCGCGGAGAGCGTAGAACACCCCGGCGGGGCCGTCCCGGCGCTTACGTTCGGCGTATGGAACCCCTCAGGATCACGCCCCGGCTGCACCTGCTCGACTACTCGATCGGGCAGGCGTACCTGTGGCGGGACGACACGGAACTGACCCTGGTGGACGCCGGCTGGGCCGGATCGGCGGACCGCACGACCACGGCGATCCGGGCGGCCGGACTGGACCCGGACCGGCTGGCCCGGATCGTGCTCACCCACGGCCACCGCGACCACGTGGGCGCGGCCGGGGAGCTGGCCGACCGGCACGGCGCCGAGATCGTCGCCCACCGGCTCGACGCGCCGTACGTCCGCGGCGAGCTGCCGACGCCCCTCCCCGACCTCCAGGAGTGGGAGCGCCCGCTCTGGGACCACGGCCTCACCTGCCCGGAGGCGCCCCCGACCCGGGTGGACCGGGAGGTCGGGGACGGCGAGGAGCTGGGCTTCGGGGACGGCGCGGTCGCCGTGCACACCCCCGGGCACACCCCGGGCTCGATGGCCGTCCACCTCCCCCGCCACGGTGTGCTCT
>NZ_JBHYKM010000073.1:14005-19387 GCF_042741435.1 Streptomyces sp. NPDC058955
GGGGGGGGGGGGGGGGGGGGGGGGGGGGGGGGGGGCGCGCCGCCCCCCCCCCGCCCCCCCCCCGGGGGGGGGGGCCCCCCCCCCCCCCCCCCCCGGGTGGGCTCCGCGGGGCCCCCCCGGGGCCCTCGGTGCGGGGGGTGACCTTCGGCGTGTTCCACGTGGACCGCGCGCGGGCCCTGGAGTCGATGCGGCGGCTGGCGGAACTGCGGCCGTCGGTGCTGTGTTGCGGGCACGGGCCCGCGGTGACCGAGAACACGGCGGAGCAGCTGTCGGCGGCCGCGGCGGCGGGGAGCGTGGTGCTCTGACGGCGGCGGTCAGCCGACCGGTACGCCCGCCTCCAGGTTGAGCACGGTGCCGCGTTCCCGCGCGCGCAGGGCCCAGCGGAGGCGCTCGTAGCGGACGGGTGGCAGGAGGTCGGCGGCCTCCTCCTCGGTGACGAAGCGCCAGGCGCGCAGTTCGGCGCCGGGGAGCCGGAGCCGGGCGGTGTCGCGGGCGGCGAGCCGGCCGCCGTCGAAGAGCAGCCGGAGGCCGCCGAAGCCGGGCGGCTGGGGCCGCTCCCAGTCGACGAGGAGCAGTCGGGGGACGGCGTCGAGCTCCAGGCCGATCTCCTCGGCGACCTCGCGCATGCCGGCGCGGGCGGGCGGTTCGCCGGACTCGACGACACCGCCGGGGAACTCCCAGCCGGGTTTGTAGGTGGGGTCGACCAGCAGGAAGCGGTCCTGCTCGTCGAAGAGGAGGACGCCGGCGGCCAGCGTCTCTCGGGTCGGTTCGGGCGTCTGGACGATGCCGCAGGGCGCGGCGTGCCCGCCCTGGACCGCGTCGGCGACGGCCCGGGCGGCCTCGGCGACGGTGAGCGCCGAGGTGTCGACGGTGTGGGCGTCGGCGCCGAGCCAGCCGGCCGCGGCGGCCCGGTAGGCCGGGATGTGGTCGTGGCACCAGCGGCGCACGTCGGCGTCGACGTCCGGGGCTCCGTACTCCGCGCGTCCGTCGATACGCGTCCGCAGGATCGTTTCCTCCGGTGCCAGGAGCACATGCCGGACGTCGATGCGGCGGGCGGCGAGGCCGCCGAAGATCTCGTCCCGGTACTCCTGCCGCAACAGCGTCATCGGGACGACGAGCACCCCGCCGACCTCGGCGTGCAGGGCGGCGGCGGTGTCGACGACGAGCCGGCGCCAGATGGGCAGGTCCTGGTAGTCGTCCACCTCGGCGAGGCGCTTGGCGGGGAGGAGCCCGCGCAGCGCGGCGCCGGTCGCCTCGGGGTCGTACAGCGTGCTGTGCGGGATCAGTCCGACCAGTTCGCGCGCGGTGCTGGACTTGCCCGCGCCGAAAGCACCGTTGATCCAGACGATCACGATTTCCCCCCTCATCGACGGCCCCCTGTGGCTTGCCCGCAACCCTGCCACGAAAACCACGAACACTTGTCCGGGCCGAGGCGTAACGCTTCCGGCCCGGAGGTCGTTGAACACCCGAGCACGAGGGGGTGCGGAGATGGACCGTACGGTTCTGGAGCGGTTTCCGGCGGGCGGGCCCCGGGGGCACTGGCCCGCCGAGGAGTACGCGGGCGCGTGCCGCGAGGAGGGGGTGCCGGCGCGGGTGGTGATGGACCTGGCGTCCGACGCCTTCCTGGTCGTGGTGGAGCAGCGGACGCCCGAGCGGGCGGAGGCGGTGGCGGAGCCGGTGGCTCCGGAGCGGGCTTCTCCCGAGCGGGCATCTCCCGTACGGGAGTGAGCGCGGCGCCCGGGGTCGGTCAGCCCCCGGCGGGGGTGGCGCGGGCCGCGGCGGCGGCGCCGAGGAGGCCCGCGTCCGTGCCGGTGGCGGCGGGGACGACCGTCAGGCCGCGGGCGAAGGAGAGCGTGGCGTAGTCGGCGAGGCTGCGCCGCAGCGGCGCGAAGAGGACGTCTCCGGCGCCGGCCACTCCCCCGCCGACGACCGCGATGTCGACCTCCACCAGGTGCGCGGTCGCGGCGATGCCGGCCGCGAGGGCGCGGGCGGCGCGTTCGAAGGCGGCGACGGCGACCGGGTCCCCGGCGCGCGCGGCCTCGGCCACCGCGGCGGCGGAGGTGTCGCCGTCGGGGCCGGGCCGCCAGCCCTGGTCGAGCGCGCGGCGGGCGATGTGGGGGCCGGCGGCGATGCGTTCGACGCAGCCGCGGCTGCCGCAGGCGCAGGGATCGCCGTCGAGGTCCACGCTGAGGTGGCCGATGTGACCGGCGTTGCCGGTGGGGCCCGGGTGGAGACGGCCGTCGAGGACGAGACCGCCGCCGACGCCGGTCGAGACGACCAGGCAGAGGGCGTTGGCGTGGCCGCGGGCGGCGCCGAGCCAGTGCTCGGCGGCGGTCATGGCGACGCCGTCGCCCACGAGGGTGACCGGCCGGCCGCCGGTGAGCCGCCGGACCCGCTCGACCAGCGGGAAGTCGCGCCAGCCGGGCACGTTCACCGGGCTGACCGTGCCCCGGGCGGCGTCCACCGGGCCCGCGCTGCCGATGCCGACGGCCTCGGCGGCGGCCCAGAACGGGGAGGTCGCGAGGGCGTCGAGCACCTCCGCGACCGCCGCCAGCACCGTCTCCGCGTCCTCCCGTGCCGGGGTGTCCCGCCGGGCCCGGGCCAGGATCCGCCCCCGCGGGTCGACCAGCGCCCCGGCGATCTTGGTGCCGCCGATGTCGAGGGCGACCACGGGGCCGGGGACGGAGGCCGGCACGGGGGTGGGAAGCGGGGCGGCAGTGGCGACGGGAGCGGGTGCGGGAGTGGCGGCGGAGGGCATGCAGGTAGGTTCTCACGAGCCGGTCTGACAACGTTGTCCAGGCCCTATGCTCGGGCGGAGGCGCATGATCCGCCGGTCGGCGCCCGCCGGCACCCCAGTACGGAGGAATCCCGCACCGTGGCCGAGACCACCCGCCCCGAGCCCCGCTACGGCAACCGGCCCACGATGAAGGACGTCGCCGCGCGGGCGGGCGTCGGCCTCAAGACCGTCTCGCGGGTGGTGAACGGCGAGCCGGGGGTCACGCCGGAGACCGAAGGGCGGGTGCGGGAGGCCATCGACGCGCTCGGCTTCCGCCGCAACGACAGCGCGCGGGTGCTGCGGAAGGGGCGCACGGCGACCATCGGCCTCGTCCTGGAGGATCTGGCCGACCCGTTCTACGGGCAGCTCGGCCGGGCCGTCGAGGAGGTCGCGCGGGCGCACGGCACCCTGCTGATCAACGGCTCCAGCGCGGAGGACCCCGAGCGGGAGCGGGAGCTGGCGCTGGCGCTGTGCGCGCGCCGGGTGGACGGCCTGATAGTGATCCCGGCCGGGGACGACCACCGCTATCTGGAGCCGGAGATGCGGGCGGGCGTGGCCACCGTCTTCGCCGACCGTCCGGCCGGTCTCCTGGACGCGGACGCGGTCCTCTCGGACGGTTTCGGCGGGGCCCGGGAGGGGGTGGCGCATCTGATCGCCCACGGGCACCGGCGGATCGGCTTCGTGGGCGACCGGCCGCGGATCCACACCGCCGCGGAGCGGCTGCGCGGCTACCGCGCGGCGATGCGGGACGCGGGGCTGCCGGTCGACGAGCGGTGGGTGGCGCCGGGTCCGACCGATCCGGAGCGGGTGGCGGCGGCGCTCGCCGGGATGCTGTCCGGGCCGGAGCCGGTGACGGCGGTCTTCGCGGGCAACAACCGGGTCACCGTCACCGCGCTGCGGGTGCTCGCCGGGCGCACCGCCCGGGACGACGGGCCGCCGGTGGCACTGGTCGGCTTCGACGACGTCGAGCTGGGCGACGTCCTGGGCGTCACGGTGGTCGCGCAGGATCCGGCGGAGCTCGGCAGGACGGCCGCCCAGCAGTTGTTCCGGCGCCTGGACGGGGCCGCCGAGGCGCCCCGCCAGGTGGTCATCGGGACCCGGCTCCTCGCCCGGGGCTCGGGCGAGGTCCCGCCGTCGTCCGGCTGAGCGGCCGGCCGGCGGTCAGCGGCCGGCGCCGGCCGTGAGGTCGCCGCGGCGCGGGGCGGCGAACCGCTCCAGGGCCGCGCGGGTCATGCCGGTGAGGGCGTCGACCTCCGCGGTGTCGAGGGCGCCGCACTGGAGGCCGCGCAGCAGGTAGGAGGAGAGGGCCTTGGCGGTGGCGGGCTCGTCCATGACGTCGCCGCCGGCGTGGTTGGCGTAGGCGGAGAGGCGCTTGGCGGCGGTCTCGAAGCCCTCGCGGTAGAAGGCGAAGACGGCGGCGTAGCGGGTGGGGATGTGGCCCGGGTGCATGTCCCAGCCCTGGTAGTAGGCGCGGGCCAGGGCACGGCGGGTGAGGCCGTAGTGCAGCTTCCACGCCTCGTGGACGTGGGCGGTGGAGCCGACCGGGAGCACGTTGGTGGAGCCGTCGGAGACGCGTACGCCGGTGCCGGCGGCGGCGACCTGCATGATCGCCTTGGCGTGGTCGGCGGCCGGGTGGTCGCTGGCCTGGTAGGCGGCGGAGACGCCGAGGCAGGCGCTGTAGTCGAAGGTGCCGTAGTGCAGGCCGGTGGCGCGGCCCTCGGCGGCGTCGATCATGCGGGCGACGGCGGCGGTGCCGTCGGCGGCGAGGATGGACTGGCTGGTCTCGATCTGGATCTCGAAGCCGAGCCGGCCGGCGTCGAGGCCGTGGGCCTTCTCGAAGGCCTCCAGGAGGCGGACGAAGGCGGTGACCTGCTCGGGGTAGGTGACCTTGGGAAGGGTGAGGACGAGGCCGTCCGGCAGGCCGCCGCTCTCCAGGAGGCCGGTGAGGAAGACGTCGGTGGTGCGGATGCCGCGGTCGCGGACGGCGGCCTCCATGCACTTCATCCGGATGCCCATGTAGGGGGCGGCGGTTCCCCCGGCGTACGCCTCGTTGATCAGGCGGGCGGCGCGGGCCGCGTCGTTGTCCTCTTCGGCCCCGGCGTAGCCGTCCTCGAAGTCGACCCGCAGGTCCTCGATCGGCTCGCGCTCCAGCTTGGTGCGCACGCGCGCGTACACGTCCTCGGCGAGGTCGTCGGAGAGGCCGAGGACGGCGGCGAAGGAGGCGGCGTCCGGGGCGTGCTCGTCGAGCGCGGCGAGCGCCTGGTCGCCCCAGGAGCGGATGGTGCCGGCGTCGAAGACGTCGCCGGGGACGTAGACGGTGTGGACGGGCTGGCGGGTGCCGGGGTCGCCCGGGTAGCGGCGGTCGAGCTCGGCGTCCACCGCGGCGAGGGAGGCGCTGATGCCCTCGCTGACCGCGCCCGCGAGGCTCGTCGACACCTTCTCCTGCTGACCCATCCCTGATCCTCCTGTTTTCCGCTTCACGGAATCAACAATCCGTATAGCGAAGTTAGTAGGCCGTCGGACCTGCGTCAATGGTTGACCGAAACGGCCGGGGGGGGGTTGGGGGGGGTGGGGGGGGGAGAGGGGGGGGGACGGCGGGGCGGAGG
>NZ_JBHYKM010000073.1:19397-30327 GCF_042741435.1 Streptomyces sp. NPDC058955
AACCCGGCGGGGGCCCCCCCGGACACCCCCCCCGCCCCCCCCCCGGGACCTGCGGAAGCGCTGGTCGTCAGCCCTTGCGGGCCTGGACCTCCTGGGTCAGGACCGGGACGACGTCGAACAGGTCGCCCACCACGCCGTAGTCGACGAGGTCGAAGATCGGGGCCTCGGCGTCCTTGTTGATGGCGACGATGGTCTTCGAGGTCTGCATGCCGGCGCGGTGCTGGATCGCGCCGGAGATGCCCGCCGCGATGTACAGCTGCGGGGAGACCGACTTGCCGGTCTGGCCGACCTGGTTGGAGTGCGGGTACCAGCCGGCGTCCACCGCGGCGCGGGAGGCGCCGACGGCCGCGCCGAGCGAGTCGGCGAGGGCCTCGATGATCGCGAAGTTCTCGGCGCCGTTGACGCCGCGGCCGCCGGAGACCACGATCGCGGCCTCGGTCAGCTCCGGGCGACCGGTCGACTCGCGGGCGGTGCGGGAGGTGATCTTGGTGCCGTGGGCCTTCTCCGAGAAGGAGACGGCGAGCGCCTCGACGGCGCCGGCGGCCGGGGCGGCCTCGACCGGGGCCGAGTTCGGCTTGACCGTGATGACCGGGGTGCCCTTGGAGACGCGGGACTTGGTCGTGTACGAGGCGGCGAAGGCCGACTGCGTCGCGACCGGGCCCTCGGCACCGGCCTCCAGGTCCACGGCGTCGGTGATGATGCCGGAGCCGATGCGGACCGCGAGACGGGCCGCGATCTCCTTGTTCTCGGCGGAGGAGGGGACGAGCACGGCGGCCGGGGAGACGGCCTCGTACGCGGCCTGGAGGGCCTCGACCTTCGGGACGACGAGGTACTCGGCGAACTCGGGGGCGTCGGCGGTGAGGACCTTCACGGCGCCGTGCTCGGCGAGCACGGCGGCGGTGTCGGCGGCGCCGTTGCCCAGCGCGACGGCGACCGGCTCGCCGATGCGGCGGGCGAGGGTCAGCAGCTCCAGGGTGGGCTTGCGGACGGCTCCGTCGACGTGGTCGACGTAGACGAGAATCTCAGCCATGGGACTTCAATCTCCTGCGAACGAAAGGGGGGCAGTCTGTACGGCTCGCGCGAGCCCTAGATGAACTTCTGGCTCGCGAGGAACTCGGCCAGCTGCTTGCCGCCCTCGCCCTCGTCCTTGACGATCGTGCCCGCGGTGCGCGCCGGACGCTCGTCGGCGGAGTCCACGGCGGTCCAGGAACCCGCCAGGCCGACCTCGTCCGCGTCGAGGTCCAGGTCGTCGAGCTCCAGCTCCTCGACCGGCTTCTTCTTGGCGGCCATGATGCCCTTGAAGGACGGGTAGCGGGCCTCGCCCGACTGGTCCGTCACGGAGACGACGGCCGGGAGGGACGCCTCCAGCTGCTCGGAGGCGGTGTCGCCGTCACGGCGGCCGGTCACCTTGCCGTCCTCGACCTTGACCTCGGAGAGCAGGGTGACCTGCGGGACGCCCAGGCGCTCGGCCAGGATCGCCGGGAGGACACCCATGGTGCCGTCGGTGGACGCCATGCCGGCGATGACCAGGTCGTAGCCGGTCTTCTCGATCGCCTTGGCGAGCACCAGCGAGGTGGCCATGACGTCGGAGCCGTGGATGTCCTCGTCGTCGACGTGGACGGCCTTGTCGGCGCCCATCGACAGCGCCTTGCGCAGCGCGTCGCGCGCGTCCTCGGGGCCGACGGTGAGGACGGTGACCTCGGCGTCGTCCGCCTCCTCGGCGATCTGCAGCGCCTGCTCGACCGCGTACTCGTCGAGCTCCGACAGCAGACCGTCGACGTCCTCGCGGTCGACCGTCAGGTCGTCGGCGAACTTCCGGTCGCCAGTGGCGTCCGGCACGTACTTCACACAGACAACGATCCTCAAGCTCACGCCGGCTCTCCTACTGCATCGTCATAACTGGGCTGCCTTGTTGCTCGCAGCATAGGCGCCTGAAGGGCGGGTTTCCGGTCGGGGCGCCGGACGCCCCGACCAGATATTACTCGTCAGTACACCCAGTTCGTGACCATTGAGCAAGCGCTCAGCCATGTGATCTGGCCAACCCTCGCGGGAGGGCCGTCACGGGAACCCTCAGTCGCGCAGCGCGTTGAAGCGCCCGTGGTGGTAGAGCAGCGGGCGGCCCGCGCCGTCGGGGTCGCCGGCGACCGCCTCGGCTATCACGATCCGGTGGTCCCCGGCGGGCACCCGGGCCACCACCCGGCACACCAGCCAGGCCAGGACGCCGTCGAGCACGGGCACGCCCTCGGGGCCCCGGCTCCAGCGGGTCGGCTCGGCGAACCGGTCGGCGCCGCTGCGCGCGAAGGTGGCCGCAAGCTCCTCCTGGTGCTCGCCGAGTATGTGCACGCCGATGTGCTCGGCGTCGGCCACCACGGGCCAGCTGGAGGAGCCGGTGCCCACGCCGAAGGAGATCAGCGGCGGGTCGGCGGCGACGGAGTTGAGCGAGGTGGCGGTGAAACCGACGGGGTGCTCACCGTGGGCGGTGATCACCGCGACGCCTGCGGCGTGGCGGCGGAAGACGGAGCGGAGCAGGTCGGGCGAGGCGGACCTGGGGGCGCCGATCGTGGGAGCGGTACGGAGCTCGGGCGAAACCGTCATGGAGTTGTCCTTCGAGCGGGGTGGCATGGAGCGGGGTCCGGGGGCGTCAGAAGCCCGGACAGCGCGCGCTCGCATGACGGCCCAGGTCCACATGGGCCCGGCCGTGGAGAAGGAGTTCACCGGTCACTCCGTCAGGGTGACGAGGAGTGACGGCCCCGGTCAAGTGCGTACCGGCATGTGGGAGATGTGTCACCGCGTCAGGGACCCGCGGCCGGCCGGTCCGGGAGCGCGCGGCCGAGGGCGGCGATGACGTCGGCCCTGCGGGGCTGCCCGGCGGCCCGGCGGACGATCCGGCCGGCCGCGTCGAGGACGAGGACGGTCGGCGTACGGGTGACGCCGAGCGCGCGGACCAGGCCGAGGTGCTCCTCGGCGTCGATCTCCACGTGGGCGACGCCCGGCACCATGGCGGCGACCTCGGCGAGGGTGCGGCGGGTGGCCCTGCAGGGCTGGCAGAAGGCGCTGGAGAACTGGACGAGGGTGGCCCGCTCGCCGAACTCCGCGCCGCCGAGCTGTTCCGGCCCGAGCCGTTCCGTGGTGTCCGCCGTCATCCCTGTTCCCTCGTTCCGCGTCCTTCTCTTCGGTGCAGCGTCGCACGGCACCGTCGGATTCCCGTCACGACCACCGCGAGTGACGAGAATCTCCCCGTACGAAGCCGCCTGGACTGGTCACAGCGCCCCACATGCGGCACGATCTGCCCAAAGCCGAAAACCTACGGCCGCGTAACTTCGCCGGGAGAGCCCTCCCAAAAGGCACAGACGAAGGGGTACCTCTCCCATGGCAGAACTCGTGTACCGACCGGTGGTCGGCGCCGCGCTCACCATGTTCAAGGCGCTCGACCTCAAGATCGACACACAGGGTTCGGAGCACATCCCGCGCACCGGCGGTGCCGTCCTGGTCAGCAACCACATCAGCTACCTGGACTTCATCTTCAACGGTCTGGCCGCGCTGCCCCAGAAGCGCCTGGTGCGCTTCATGGCGAAGGAGTCGGTCTTCCGGCACAAGGTCTCCGGGCCGCTGATGCGGGCCATGAAGCACATCCCGGTGGACCGCGCCCAGGGCGAGCACGCGTACCAGCACGCCCTGGCGGCGCTGCGGGCGGGCGAGATCGTCGGCGTCTTCCCCGAGGCGACCATCTCGGAGTCCTTCACGCTGAAGAGCTTCAAGTCGGGTGCGGCCCGGCTCGCCCAGGAGGCCGGGGTGCCGCTGATCCCGATGGCCCTGTGGGGCACGCAGCGGATCTGGACGAAGGGCCGGCCGCGGAACTTCAAGCGGGCGCACATCCCGGTGACGATCCGGGTCGGGGAGCCGATGGAGGCGCCCTCCGACCAGTACGCTGGCGCGATCACCCGGCGGCTGCGCGAGCGCGTCCAGGAGCTCCTGGAGGCCGCGCAGCGCGCCTATCCGGTGCGCCCGAAGGACGCCGCGGACACCTGGTGGATCCCGGCGCATCTGGGCGGCACGGCGCCGACCCCGGAGCAGCTGAAGGCCTCCGGGAAGTAGCTCCCGGACGAAGTCACTCGGGGTCGCGGACGGTGATCCGGGCCCCGGGAGCCGTTCGGTTCTTCGGAACTCACAGCTCCGTGGGGAGCGTCCGCCAGAGGTACGGCCGGTCGGGGGCGGCGCGCAGGACCCGGAGGACCACCGGGTGGGGCTCATCGTGGAGGACCGGGTAGTCCACTTCGCCGTACTCCGGTCGTACGGTCCAGGCCAGCCGCTCCTCGCCCACGGAGAACTGGGCGTCCACTCCCGGCGGCACGTTTCCGCGCACGTCCTGGCGGGCCCACCGCCGCTCGCCCGGCAGCTTCACCGCGACGAGGCCGTGGATCACCGGGTTCGAGCCGTCGTCGTCCGCGAGCCGCTGGTAGCAGAGGGCGGCGGGGAGGCCCCGGGCCCGCAGGAGCGCGGCGTACGCGATCGACTTGGCGTAGCAGATGCCGGTGCCCTGCTCCAGGACGTCGGAGGCGCGCCAGGTGACGCGCGGGTCGCCGGAGTCCTGGGAGTGCGGGATGGTGTCGCGCACGAAGACATAGGCCGCTTCGGCGTATGAGTATGCGTCGGGGTGGTCGGCGGCGATGCGCTCTGCGGTGGCCCGGACGAGCGGGTGGTCGTGGTCGACGGCCTCACCGACGGCCAGGTAGGCGCCGATGTCCGGGTTCTGCTGAATGAGCTCCATGATCCGCGAGCATAGGTATGCGGCCGAGTGGCGTCAATGACTTTCCACTCGACCGCATACCTATTCAACTACTGGCGGGCCAGCTCTTCCTTCAGGGCCTGGAGGAAGGCGTCGACGTCGTCCTCCGTGGTGTCGAAGGAGCACATCCAGCGCACGTCGCCGGCCTGCTCGTCCCAGAAGTAGAAGCGGAAGCGCTTCTGGAGCCGGCGGCTGACCTCGTGCGGGAGCCGCGCGAAGACCGCGTTGGCCTGCACCGGGTAGAGGATCTCGACCCCGTCCAGGGCGCGCACGCCGTCCGCGAGGCGGCGGGCCATCGCGTTGGCGTGCCGGGCGTTGCGCAGCCACAGGTCCTTGGCGAGCAGCGCCTCCAGCTGCACCGACAGGAAGCGCATCTTGGACGCGAGCTGCATGGACAGCTTGCGCAGGTGCTTCATGTGGCTGACCGCGTCCGGGTTGAGGACGATCACGGCCTCGCCGAAGAGCATGCCGTTCTTGGTGCCGCCGTACGAGATGACGTCGACGCCCACCGCGTTGGTGAAGGCGCGCATCGGCACGTCGAGCGAGGCGGCCGCGTTGGCTATCCGGGCGCCGTCGAGGTGCACCTTCATGCCCTTGGAGTGGGCGTGCTCCACGATGGCGCGGATCTCGTCCACGGTGTAGACGGTGCCCAGCTCGGTGTTCTGGGTGATCGAGACGACCTGGGGCATCGCCCGGTGCTCGTCCTCCCAGCCCCACGCCTGCCGGTCGATCAGCTCGGGCGTGAGCTTGCCGTCCGGGGTCGGCACGGTGAGCAGCTTGAGGCCGCCCATGCGCTCCGGCGCGCCGCCCTCGTCCACGTTGATGTGGGCGGACTCGGCGCAGATCACGGCGCCCCAGCGGTCGGTGAGCGCCTGGAGGGCGGTCACGTTCGCTCCGGTGCCGTTGAAGACCGGGAACGCCTCGGCGAGCGGGCCGAAGTGGCTGTGGATGATCCGCTGGAGGTGGTCGGTGTACTCGTCCTCGCCGTAGGCGACCTGGTGGCCGTCGTTGGCGAGGGCGATCGCGGCGAGCACCTCGGGGTGGACGCCGGCGTAGTTGTCGCTCGCGAAGCCCCGGACCGACGGGTCGTGGTGACGACGGGCGTCGGTCCGGTGTCCGAGGGCGGCGGTCACGGTGCGGGGGTCAGCCACAGGCGCTGTCCATTCACTTCCTGGGCGGGCCGGTCCCACAGACCGGCGATCTCGTCGGCCAGGTCCTTCACGTCGGTGAAGCCCGCGAACTTCGCGTTGGGGCGTTCGGCGCGCATGGCGTCGTGCACCAATGCCTTGATCACCAGGATCGTAGCCGCGGCCTGCGGGCCGTCCTCGCCCCCCAGCTTGCGGAAGGAGTCGGCCATGGCCAGCGTCCACGCCTCGGCGGCGGCCTTGCCGGCGTTGTACGCGGCGTTGTTGGCCTGCGGCTTGTGGGCGCCGACCTGGCTGACCAGGGCGTAGCGGCCGCGGCCGCCGCTGCGGATCAGGGCGTCGTGGAAGGCGAGCGAGGTGTGCTGGACCGTGCGGATCAGGAGCTTCTCCAGGAAGTCCCAGTCCTTGAGGTCGGTCTCGGTGAAGGAGGAGCTGCCGCGCCAGCCGCCCACGAGGTGGACGAGCCCGTCGACGCGCCCGAACTCCTTCTCCGTCTTGTCGACCCACGCGCGCGTGGCGTCGAGGTCGAGGAGGTCGACGGTCTCGCCGACGACCTTGGCGCCCTGGGTCTCGCGGGCGGCCTCGACCGCCTCGGCGAGCCGGGCCGGGTCGGCGTCGGCGGCGACCACGGTCGCGCCGGCGCCGGCGAGGCGGAGCAGCGCCGCCCGGCCGGCGGGGCCGGCCGCGCCGGCCACCGCGATGACGGCCCCGTCGAGGGGTCCACCGTTTCCGTTGGCGTTCATGGGCGACTCCTCCGTGTGCTCCGTACCGTCGGTCACGCGGCGGCCCGCTCGGGCATGTCCGCGGCGGTGATCCCCTTGGTGCCGGCGATCACGCCCTTCATCTTCTTGGAAAGGGCCTCGAAGAACATGCTGAGCGGAAACTCGTCGGGAAGCACGTCGTCGACGAGCTTGCGCGGCGGGAGGGAGAGGTCCAGGGCGTCGGGGCCCTTGGCCCACTTGGAGCCCGGGTGCGGGGCGAGGTAGCCGGAGACGAACTCGTACGCCTTGAACCAGTGCACGAGCTTCGGGCGGTCGATGCCGTCGCGGTAGAGGGTCTCGATGTCGGCGCAGAGGCGGTTGGTGACCTCGGGGGCGCGCTCCCAGTCGATGGTGAGGACGTTGTCCGTCCAGCGCACCACGTCGTTCTTGTGGAGGTACGCGAAGAGGAGCTGGCCGCCCAGGCCGTCGTAGTTGCGGTTGCGGTCGCCGGTGAGCGGGAAGCGGAACATCCGGTCGAAGAGGACCGCGTACTGCACGTCGCGGCCGTGCTCGTTCCCCTCGGCCTCCAGCTTCACGGCCTCCTTGAAGGCGGTGAGGTCGCAGCGGAGCTCCTCCAGGCCGTACATCCAGAACGGCTGGCGCTGCTTGATCATGAAGGGGTCGAAGGGCAGGTCGCCGCGGCTGTGGGCGCGGTCGTGGACCAGGTCCCAGAGGACGAACGCCTGCTCGCAGCGGGTCTGGTCGTCGAGCATGGCGGCGATGTCCGCGGGCAGCCTCAGGCCCAGGGTGTCGACGGCGGCCTCGGTGACCTTGCGGAAGCGCGCGGCCTCGCGGTCGCAGAAGATGCCGCCCCAGGTGAAGCGCTCGGGGACCTCGCGGACGGCGACGGTCTCCGGGAAGAGGACGGCCGAGTTGGTGTCGTACCCGGCGGTGAAGTCCTCGAAGGTGATGCCGCAGAAGCCCGGGTTGTCGTAGCGGGTGGCCTCCAGCTCGGAGAGCCACTCGGGCCAGACCATGCGGAGCACGACGGCCTCGAAGTTGCGGTCCGGGTTGCCGTTCTGCGTGTACATCGGGAAGAGCACGAGGTGCTGGAGCCCGTCCGCGCGGGAGGCGGCCGGGTGGAAGACCATCAGCGAGTCCAGGAAGTCCGGCACGCCGAAGCCGCCCTCGGACCACTTGCGCAGGTCGGCGACGAGCGCGCGGTGGTACTCGGCGTCGTGCGGCACGAGCGGGGAGAGCTGCTCGACGGCGGCCACCATGCGGTCCACGGCCAGCTCGACGAGGGCACGGGCGGGCGCGCCCTCGGCGTCGAGGTCCACGGACCCGTCGGCGCTCTGCCAGACCCGGATCTCCTCCACGGCGTTCTTGAGCTCCGGCCAGGCAGGGTGGTCGATCACGCGGGCATCGGTGGCTATCCCCCCACCGGTCACGTCCTGCACAAGAATTTCCGTCATGCCTCTTCCTCCACAGGAGAACCTTGCGTAAAGGAACCGTATCCACGCAGGACGCGTCCCCGCAAGAGGGCCAAGAGAAATTCTCCCGTGCGACACCCTCCCTACCGCATTTTTTCCTGTCGACCGGGGGGTGAGCGCGTGCTTCCGCCGGAAGGATCAGACCAGGGGCTTCACCAGGAGCTCGAAGCGGAGGTCCTCGCGCCGGGGCACGCCGAAGCGCTCGTCGCCGTACGGGAAGGGGCTCGTCTCGCCCGTGCGCCGGTAGCCGCGCCGCTCGTACCAGGCGATCAGCTCCTCCCGGGCGGTGATCACCGTCATGTGCATCTCGCGGACGTCCCACAGCGCGCGGACCCGCCGCTCGGCCTCCGCGATGATCCGCTTGCCGAGACCGGCGCCCTGGAGCTCGGGCCGGACCGCGAACATGCCGAAGTAGGCGGCCTCGCCGCGGTGCTCCAGCTGGCAGCAGGCGACGGTCTCGCCGTCCCGCTCCACCAGCAGCAGCACGCTGCCCGGGGCGGAGATCACGGCGGCCACGCCGTCCGGGTCGGTCCGCTGCCCGTCCAGCAGGTCCGCCTCGGTCGTCCAGCCGGCCCGGCTCGCGTCGCCCCGGTAGGCCGACTCGACCAGCGGCACCACGACGGCGACGTCGTCCAGCACCGCCTGCCGGTACGTGACGGTGCCGGGCTCCTGGCTCTCGGCGGTGTCGGGAACGGGCGTGGCGGTGTCCATCGTGCGGGGCTCCCCTCGGGCGCTGTGGATCGGCGTACGCGATCGTTCCGAGCCTAACGCGCGCCACCGCACTCCCTTTCGTACGCCTGTGCGCGCCCGTGCGCCCGCGTGCGCGCTCGCCGTCGCGGGCAGCCTCCCCGGTGGGGTACGAGTCGAGGGGGAGGTGTGCCGTGCACGGACCGGCCCTGTCCGGCTGGCTGCTCGTCGCGCTCTGCGCGGCCAGCGGGGCCTACTGTCTGCTGCGGATGCGGGCGTGCGCCGGCGAGGAGCGCCGGGCCGCCCGCGCCGAGGCGGTGATGGGCTTCGGGATGGCCGCGATGGCGCTGCCCGCGGCGGTCGTCGGCCCGCCGTCCTGGAGCTGGGCGGTGTACGCGGCGCTGTTCGGCGCGGTGGCGCTGGGCGACCTGTTCGCGGCCCGCCGCGACGCCCACCGGCTGCACCACGCGGTCGGCTCCCTCGCCATGCTCTACATGGCCTTCGCGATGGCCCCGGCGGCCGGCGCGGCACAGGGGGTGCACGGGGCGCACGGCGCGGGCGCGGTGGGCGGCATACCCCTGCTCACCGGCGGGCTGCTCCTCTACTACGGGGTGTACGTGCTCCGCACCGGCGCCCGGCTCGTCCCGGTCGCGCCGCACCCGCGTCCGGCCGGCGCGGCGGGGGCCGCGGGGGCCGACGCGTGGGCGACCCGGCCGGAGCTCACCGTGGTGTGCCGGCTCTCGATGGGGCTCGCCATGCTGGCGATGCTGTCCACGCTCTGAGTCCCGTTCCCCGCGCGGGCGTTCGGGCCGGCGCGGGCCGAAACCGTGGCGTGCGTCACTTGGCCGGTGAGGCCATACCCCCGGGGAGCACCCCGCTCATAGGCTGACGCCATGTCGGTCTCCCTCGCACTGCTGCTGCTCGGCGTCCTGACCGCTCTCACCGCTCCCCGGCTGCTGGCCCGGGCCGACTGGGTGGAGCGGGAACCGGTCGTGGCGCTCTGGGTGTGGCAGTGCGTGGTGGCCGCGGTGCTGGTCAGCTTCGCGCTGTCGATGACGTTCAGCGCGGCCGCCGCCTGGCAGGAGGTGCGCGGGCAGGTGTTCGCGCCCGCGCCGCGCGCGGTGGTCGACGCGTACGAGCTCTCCACCGGCGGCGGCCCCTGGTCGGCGGTGATCGCCGTGGTCCTGGCGGCCGGCGGGCTGTGGTCGGGCGCCATGCTCGGGCGGGAGATCGGGCTGGCCCGCGCCCGCCGCCGGCAGCGCCGGGCCGACCTGCTGGTCCGCGCCCCGCAGTTGCCCGGCGAGGAGGAGGCCGCCGGACGGCTGGTCGTCCTGGAGGGCGAGCGCCCCGACGCCTGGTGGCTGCCCGGGACCACCCCCCGGCTGGTCGTCACCACCGCCGCCCTGCGCCGGCTGAAGGGCCGCCAGCTCGACGCGCTCCTCGCCCACGAGCAGGGCCACGCCCGGGCCCGGCACGACTGGCTGCTGCACTGCTCCGGCGCGCTGGCCGCCGGCTTCCCCGGCGTCCCGGTCTTCACCGCCTTCCGCGAGGAGATGCACCGGCTGGTCGAGCTGGCCGCCGACGACGTGGCCTCGCGGCGCTTCGGCCGGCTCACCATCGCGCTCGCGCTGGTGGAACTGAACGAGGAGCGGGGGGTGTTCGGCGCCGCGCCCGGCACCGGCCCGCTCGCCGGACTCCCCCAGCGGGTCGACCGGCTGCTCACCGCCGCGCCGAGACTGCCCGCGACCCGGCGCCTGGGCCTCACGGCGACCGCCGCGCTGGTCCCGGTCGTCCCGCTGCTCGTCGCCTTCTATCCGGGCCTGGCCGCGCTGGGCTAGGACGTGACCCCCACGACGGCCCGCGCGCGTCCCGGTGTTGCGCGGGGCGGTTCGCGGCGACCGGTCCGGCAGGATCGTGGAATGCGCAATTCCGCCGTGGTCTCCGGGGGCCTCGCCCTGCTGCTGCTCGTGCTCGTGGTGGCCGGCTGGTCCCCGCTGCTCTCCTTCGACCGCGCGGTCGAGGGGCGGCCCCCCCCCCCCCCCCGCCCCCGCCCCCCCCCCCCCCCCGCCACACCCCGCGGGTCTCGGAACGGGGGGGGAGGGCGGGGAGGCGCGGCGC
>NZ_JBHYKM010000073.1:30337-40031 GCF_042741435.1 Streptomyces sp. NPDC058955
CTCTAGTCCGCGGTGGTGGGGGGGGGCCTCGCCGTGCTGGGGCGGGTGCTGGGGGGGGCGGGGGGGGCCCCGGGGCTCACCCGCGCCCGCGCGGGCGACGAGGCCCTGCACCGCAGCGCCGTGGCCCACCCCGGCTTCACCCGGGTCAACCGGGTGTTCAGCGACTGGGTGTGGGACCCGTGGACGCTGCGGGCGCTGGCCCTCGTCGTCGTCGTGCTGCTCGCGCGGTCCGGACACCGGCGGCTCGCCTGGTGGGTGGCCGGGACGGTGGTGGCGGCGGCCGGGGTGCAGCAGGCGGTGAAGTCGCTGGTCGGCCGGGACCGGCCGGAGTGGCGGGACCCGGTGGACTCGGCCGCGTTCGCCGCCTTCCCCTCGGGGCACGCGATGACCGCGGCGGTGGTCTGCGGGCTGCTGCTGTGGGTGGCCGCGCTCGTCGGACGGGAGCCGTGGCGGGGCTGGGGCACGCTCGCCGGGCTCGCGGTCGTCTCGGTGCTCGGGGTCGGCTGGACCCGGCTCTATCTGGGCGTGCACTGGCCGTCGGACGTCCTGGCCGGCTGGCTGATGGGCTGGTGCTGCGTGGCCGTCGCGGTGCTGTCGTACCGCCGGAGCCTGGACCGACGGCCCCTTCCGGCGGGACCCGGCCCGGACGAGGAGGAGGGGACATGACGAGGCCACCCGACCTGGACGATCCCCCGTGTCGCCCAGGGCAGGCGGCCTCCCCGCCGTCGCGCCACGGGGGCGGGGCGGCGGGCCACGCTGAGTATATTGGCCGAGAGCCAGTCAACGCAGGAGCCCAGCATGACGCCGCGTAGCCCATCGGTCAACGAAGAGCTTCGGCGGCGTTCCCGGGAGCGGATCCTGGCGGCGACCGTCGAGCTGGTCGGGCGTCACGGATACGAGGCCACCACCCTCGGCGACATCGCGGAGCGGGCCGGGGTGGCCCGCGGCCTCGTCTCGTACTACTTCCCCGGCAAGCGCCAGCTGCTCCAGTCCGCCGTGCACCGGCTGATGCACCTCACGCTGGAGGAGGCGCTGGAGCGCGAGCCGCGCACCGAGGACGGCGCCGAGCGGCTGGCGCGGGCGATCGACGCGATCCTGGGGCTGGCGGTGGACCGGCCGACGCTGATGCGCACCCACATGGCCGGGATCCTCCAGGCCGAGGGCTTCGTGCGCTGCGAGGAGCAGCAGCGGCTCGCCTTCCTGCTGCGGGACACGGTGGAGCGGTACGGCTCCGAGGACGTGGACCGGGACTATCCGCTGCTGCGGGCGCTGCTGATGGGCGCGGTGGTGGCGGTGCTGCTGCCGGGCGCGCCGATGCCGGTGGCGCGGCTGCGCGCGGAGCTGTTCCACCGGTACGGCCTGGCGTGGGAGAGCGGCATGCCGCCGGACGGTGGCCCGCCCGACGGCATGCTCTGAGGGGTCGGGGGTCAGTCCCGGTCGCCGAAGTCCTCGAAGTAGTCCGGCTGGGTCTGGACGTTGAGCTCGTCCATCCGGACCTTCTTCGCGGGGTCGGTGCGGCGGTCGGAGATCTTCAGGACGTCGAGGCCCCGGGCGATCTCGTTCGAGTAGATGTGCCCGTTGTAGTAGTAGGCGGACCAGGAGCCGCCGATCGTGAGGGTGGTGGCGGACACCGGGCCGCGGTCGAACCAGCCGATCTCCTTCGGGTGCGCGGAGTCGGTGAAGTCCCAGACCGAGATGCCGCCCTGGTACCACGCCTGGACCATGAGGTCCTTGCCCTTGACCGGGATCAGCGAGCCGTTGTGGGCGACGCAGTTCTCGGTGTCGGCCTGGTGGCGCGGGATCTTGAAGTAGCTGCGGAAGACGAGCTTGCGGTGCTGGCCCTTGCCGGTGATGTCGTAGACGCCGTTGGCGCCGCGGTTCGGTCCGACGGCCGCGTTGCAGGTGGCGCCGGAGCCGCCGCCGAGCTCGTCGGTGAAGACGACCTTGTTCGCCTTCTGGTTGAACGTGGCGGAGTGCCAGAAGGCGAAGTTGACGTTGTCCTGGACCTGGTCGATCACCCGGGGGTGCTCGGGGTCGGAGACGTCGAAGAGGATGCCGTCGCCCATGCAGGCGCCGGCGGCGAGGTCCTTGCCGGGCAGCACGGTGATGTCGTGGCAGCCGGTGGTCTTGGAGACGCCCGGGTTGGTCGGGCCGCCGGGGTTGCCGCCGCCGTCGGGGCCGTCACCGGGGAAGAGGACGGGGAAGTTGACGATCCGGGCCTGCTCGGGCGCCTTGCGGGGCACCTTGATGACCGAGATGCCGTCGTGCGGCGGCTGGCAGTCGGGGAAGGCCGCGTTGGGCGAGTAGGAGGAGACGTACACGTACACGTCCTTGCGCTGCGGCAGGAGCGTGTGGGTGTGGGAGCCGCAGGCGGTCTCGACGGAGGCCACGTACCTCGGGTTCGTGACGTCGCTGATGTCGAAGATCTTCATGCCCTCCCAGGACTCCTTGACGGAGGCGGGCTGCGTCGTGCTGGCGCACGAGTCGTCGCTGCGGGAGGAGTCCGTGGAGAGGAAGAGGAGGTCTCCGGAGACGGAGATGTCGTTCTGGGAGCCGGGGCAGAGGACCTGGGCGACGGTCTTCGGGGCCTTCGGGTCGCTGATGTCGAAGATCCGGAAGCCGTCGTAGTTGCCGGCGAAGGCGTACCGGCCCTGGAAGGCCAGGTCCGTGTTGAGGCTCTTGAGCGCGTCCTTGGGGATGTTCGCCAGGAGCTCGATGTTGTCGGTCTTCACGATCTCGTCGACGCCGGGTATCTCGCCGCTCTGGATCGCCGCCCGCGCCTCGGCGGCCTGCTCCACCGAGACCGGCGCCTGGACGGGCGCGTCTCCGGGGTCGGGGGTGGCGACCGCCGTTCCGGTGGCGAGCAGCGCCGCCAGGAGGCCGGCCGCGGCGGTGGCCGCGCCGAGGCGTCTGAACCGGGAGCGTGGACTCTGCGGGGTATGCAACGAAGTCACCTCGTCCTCCGTGTTTTCCGTTCAAAGCTGAACGGTGCTGGACCCCGGCAGTATGTTCCTTGGCGTGCACATCCCAACAGATGGCAACACAGATGTAATCAAGGAATCTGTGCGACCACCCGGAAAGAACTGCTAGGAACGGCCCCTGTACCCGTAAAACCCCCTGGAGGTACCGTTGCTGATCCGCCGCCACCACCGGCGTTCCGCCGTCGCCGCGACCCTCGCCGCGCTGGCCGTACTCGCCCTGGGCGCCTGCGAGTCGGACTCCGGCGCCGGTGACCCGCACCCCTCCTCGACCGGGGGCGCCGCGGCCGTCGTGGTGCCGGGCAGGCCCGGCGAGCCGGCCCGGCGGGTCTCGCCGGAGGAGGCGGCGAGCCTGCTCCCCGACGAGCGGCCGAACGGCGCCGACTTCCGGTACGTGCAGATGATGGTCGTCCACCACCGCCAGGCCCTGACGATGACCGCGCTGGCCCCCGAGCGGGCGGGGTCGAACGCCGTCCGGAAGGTGGCGGAACGGATCGCGGCGGCCCAGCAGCCGGAGATCGGCGCCATGGAGGGGTGGCTGAAGACCCACGGAGGCCCCCGGGACCAGGGCGCGCACGACCATCACGCGATGCCGGGCATGGCGACCGAGGCGCAGCTCGCGCAGTTGCGGGCGGCGAAGGGCGCGGCCTTCGACGAGCTGTTCCTGACGCTGATGGTGACGCACCACGAGGGCGCCGTGACGATGGCCGCCGAGGTGCTCGGCCAGGGCAACAACGTCCAGGTGGAGGAGATGGCGAACGACGTGATCGCGCAGCAGACGGCCGAGATCGGCCGGATGCGGTCGCTGTGACCGCGCGGGCCGCTCAGGCCCCCGCCGCGTCCGGGACGCCGTCCGCGTCCTGACGGGCGGACTGCGCCCCGGCCGCCGCGAGGACGGTGTCGAGGAGGCCGGGGAAGAGCGCGTCGAGGTCGGCGCGGCGGAGCCCGTTGAGCTTCGCCGTGCCGCGGTAGTCCTGCCGGATGACGCCGGCCTCGCGCAGCACCCGGAAGTGGTGGGTGGTGGTCGACTTGGTGACCGGGAGGACGAAGTACGAGCAGCTCAGCTCGGTCTCGGCGGCGGCCAGTTCGCGGACGATCCGCAGCCGCACGGCGTCCGAGAGGGCGTGCAGCACCGACTCCAGGCGGATCTCCTCGCGCGTCGGGTGCTCCAGGAGGCGAGGGCTGGCGGCGGTCGTCATGGCGGCGGCTCCACTTTCTCCCGAGGGACGGTCCGGGACGGTCTTCATTGTACGAGAGCTCTCGTAGTTTGACAGGCGCCGTACTACGATGGGTATCGTACGAGCATCCCGCCGGGCCCTCCGCGTCCGGCGACCCAGTCGTCCCGAAACGGAGTCCGCGATGAGCGCCGCCCTCTTCGAGCCCTACACCCTCCGCTCGCTGACCGTCCCGAACCGCGTCTGGATGGCCCCGATGTGCCAGTACTCGGCGGAGGTCTTCGGCCCGAACGCCGGGGTCGCCCACGACTGGCACTTCGCCCACTACGGAGCCCGCGCGACCGGCGGCGCCGGCCTCATCCTGGTCGAGGCCACCGCCGTCGCCCCCGAGGGCCGGATCAGCCCCGCCGACCTGGGCCTGTGGAACGACACCCAGACCGAGGCGCTGCGCCGGATCGCCTCCTTCGTGAAGGCCCAGGGCTCCGTCCCCGGCATCCAGATCGCCCACGCCGGCCGCAAGGCCGCCACCGAGCGCCCCTGGCTCGGCCGCGGCCCCGCCGCCGCCGAGGAGGCGTGGCAGCCGGTCGCCCCGAGCCCGCTCGCCTTCGACGAGGGCCACACGGTGCCGACCGAGCTCACCCAGGACGGGATCCGGGAGATCGTCGGGCAGTTCGCCGCCGCGGCCCGCCGCGCGCTGGCCGCCGGTTTCGAGGTCGTCGAGGTGCACGGCGCCCACGGCTACCTCATCGGCGAGTTCCTCTCCCCGCACAGCAACCGCCGCACCGACTCCTACGGCGGCTCGTTCGAGAACCGGACCCGGCTCGCCCTGGAGGTCGTGGACGCGGTCCGCGCCGTCTGGCCCGAGGAACTGCCGGTGTTCTTCCGCGTCTCCGCCACCGACTGGCTGGAGGAGGCGGGCTGGACCCCGGACGAGACGGTCCGCTTCGCCGCGCTGCTGCGCGAGCACGGCGTCGACCTGCTGGACGTCTCCAGCGGCGGCAACGGCGGCCCCGCGCGGATCCCGGTCGGCCCCGGCTACCAGGTGCCGTTCGCCGCCCGGGTCAGGGCCGAGACCGGGCTGCCGGTCGCCGCCGTCGGCCTCATCACCGAGCCCGAGCAGGCCGAGAAGATCGTCGCCAACGGCGAGGCCGACGCGGTCCTGCTCGGCCGCGAACTCCTCCGCGACGCCTCCTGGCCGCGCCGGGCCGCGCGCGAACTGGGCGCCACCACCTTCACGCCGCCGCAGTACGCCTGGGCGATCTGAGACCGCCGCACTCCGGGGACACCCCGTCACCACAGGGTCACGGGGTGTCTCCGGACGCCGTTGTCGGTGGCCGGGTGCAGACTGGCCCGTATCCGTGACAACGGCGTCCTGGAGGTGGGCACCCATGCCCGACGTACTTCTCACCGTAGGCACCCGCAAGGGACTCTTCATCGGCCGCAGGCACGACGGACGCTGGGAGTTCGACGATCCCCACTTCCCGGCCCAGGCCGTCTACTCGGTGGCCATCGACACCCGGCCGGACACCCCGCGGCTGCTGGTCGGCGGCGACAGCGCGCACTGGGGGCCGTCCGTCTTCCACTCCGACGACCTGGGCCGGACCTGGACCGAACCACCCGCGCCGGCCGTCAGGTTCCCCCAGGACACCGGCGCCTCCCTGGAGCGCGTCTGGCAGCTCCACCCGGCCCCCGCGCACTCCCCCGGCGTCGTCTACGCGGGCACCGAACCGGCCGCCCTCTTCCGCTCGGAGGACGGCGGCGAGTCCTTCGCGCTGGTCCGGCCGCTGTGGGAGCACCCGACCCGCTCCCAGTGGGTGCCCGGCGGAGGCGGCGAGGCGGTGCACACGGTCGTCACCGACCGCCGCGACCCCGACGCCGTCACCGTCGCCGTCTCCACCGCCGGCGTCTTCCGCAGCAAGGACGGCGGCGCCTCCTGGGCCCCGGCCAACCAGGGCGTCTCCGCCGTCTTCCTGCCCGACCCCGACCCGGAGTTCGGCCAGTGCGTCCACAAGATCGCGCAGGACGCGGGCGACCTGGACCGGCTCTACCTCCAGAACCACTGGGGCGTCTACCGCAGCGACGACGCCGGCGGCCGATGGACCGACATCGGCGGACCGCTCCCCTCCGACTTCGGCTTCGCCGTCGCCGCGCACCCGCACCGGCCCGACACCGCCTACGTCTTCCCCATCACCGCCGACTCCGACCGGGTCCCGGCGGACCACCGCTGCCGGGTCTACCGCACCACGGACGCCGGCGCGAGCTGGGAACCCCTCGACAAGGGCCTGCCGCAGGGCGACCACTACGGCACGGTGCTCCGCGACGCGCTCTGCACGGACGACGCCGACCCGGCGGGCGTCTACTTCGGCAACCGCAACGGCGAGGTGTACGCCAGCGCCGACGACGGCGACACCTGGCAGCTCCTCGCCGAGCACCTGCCCGACGTCCTCTGCGTCCGGGCGGCGGTGGTCTGAACTCCCCGCCGCCCCCGGCCCGTCGGCGACCCGCTCAGGGCAGCAGCCAGTCCACCGGCTCGGCGCCCTGGGCGGCCAGCATCTCGTTGGCCCGGCTGAACGGCCGGGAGCCGAAGAAGCCCCGGTCCGCGGAGCGCGGCGACGGGTGCGCGGACTCGACGGCGGGCAGACTCCCCAGCAGCGGACGGGCGTTGCGCGCGTCACGGCCCCAGAGGATGGAGACCAGCGGCTTGCCGCGGGCGGCGAGGGCGCGGATGGCCTGCTCGGTGACCTCCTCCCAGCCCTTGTTGCGGTGGGCGCCCGCGTTGCGCGGGGAGGTGGTCAGCGTCCTGTTGAGCAGCAGCACGCCCTGCCGGGTCCACGGCGTGAGGTCGCCGTTGGAGGGGCGCGGGTGCCCCAGGTCGGTGTGCATCTCCCAGAAGATGTTCAGGAGACTGGCCGGCAGCTGCTCCACCTCGGGGGCCACCGCGAAGCTCAGGCCGATCGCCATCCCCGGGGTGGGATAGGGGTCCTGACCCACGATCAGGACCCGCACGTCGTCGAAGGGCTGCTGGAAGGCGCGCAGGACGTTCGGCCCCGACGGCAGATAGGTCCGGCCCGCGGCGATCTCCTGCCGCAGGAAGTCGCCCATCTCGGCCACCCGGCCCGCGACGGGCTCCAGGGCCTTGGCCCAGCCGGGCTCCACCAGTTCGTTCAACGGTCTCGCAGTCACAGTCCGTCACTCTAGCGGCCTACACCGACAACGCCCTCCGCCCTAGACTGCGGGCCCCAGACCCCCACCCGGTGAGGACGGTTGCGAGCGTGGAGACCCGGAGCGAGAACGCCGGATCGTCGGCGGACGCGGTGGTCGTCGGGATCGACTCGGGAGGCTCGGGGCTGCGCGTCGCCCTCGCCCGGGCCGCCGACGGCACGGTCCTCGACCGGGCGGCCGCGCCCGGGCCCGTCCGGACCGGACCGGGCGGGATCTCCGCCGCCCACTTCCTGGAGTCGGTGCTGCCGGCCGTCGCCGCGCTGCGGGCCCGCGCCGGGGAGGGGCGCCCGGTGCGGGCCGCCGCCGTGGGCGCCGCCGGCATGGCCACGCTCGGCGAGGAGCTGCGGGCGGTCCTCCCGGGGGCGTTCGCCGACGCCTGGGGGGTGCGCGGGACCGCGCTCGCCGCCGACGCCGTCACCGCCTACGCCGGGGCGCTCGGCGCGCGGCCCGGCGCGGTCGTCGCCGGCGGCACCGGTCTGATCGCCCTCGGCACCGACCTGACCGCCTGGCGCCGGGCCGACGGCTGGGGCCATCTGCTGGGCGACTGCGGCAGCGGCGCCTGGATCGGCCGGGCCGGACTGGAGGCGGCGATGCGCGCGTACGACGGCCGGCGCGGCGGTTCGGCGGCGCTGCTGGCCCGGGCCGAGGAGCTGCACGGCCCGGCGGCGGAGCTGCCCGCCGCGCTCTATCCGCGCACCGACCGGCCGGCCGTACTCGCCGCCTTCGCCCCGGAGGTCGCCGCCCGCGCGGCGGACGACCCGGTCGCCGCGGCGATCCTGGAGCGGGCCGCGGAGCACATCGCCGACGCCGCCGAGGCGGCCTGCCCGCCGGGCCCGGAGTCCGTGGTGGCGCTGACCGGCGGCCTGTTCCGGCTGGGCGAGCCGCTGCTCGTACCGCTGCGGACGGCGCTCGCGGAGCGGCTGCCCGGGGTGCGCGCCGTCGCCCCCGCGGGGGACCCGCTCGACGGGGCGGTGACGCTGGCCACCTCGCTCGCCGGGGACGGGATCCGGCTCCCCGAGGACCCCGCGCTGCTCCGGATCGTCTGACCGCGCCGCCCCGCCGGGCCGGTATCGCCGCTGGTCGAAGGCGTGCGAAGGGGCCGGGCCGGGGAGCTGTCCATGATCCGGCGCCCGGCGGACCGGACATACAGGGGCAGAAGGCGCGGGGTCCTACCTCACCGAACGCTCCCGTCCGCAAAGCCAGTAGCATGCGGCGCCATGAGCACCCCCACTGGGCCCGCCAACGGCCTGCCTGTACGAATGCCGCGCCCCCGCCCGTCCGGGCGGCACCGCCGCCCCGACCCGGCGGCGGCGCCCGAGGGCGCTCCCGCCCTGGTGCTCGCCGTCCCCGGCGCGCCCTCGGCCGCCATACGCTCCCTGGCCGAAGAGCTGGTGAGCATCGCCCGGTCCGAGCTGCCCGGCCTGGAGGCCGCGATCGGCTTCCTGGACGGCGACGGCGAGGAGTACCCGACGCTCGCCGGCGTGCTGACCGCCGCCGCGGAGCTGCGCGAGGAGCGGTACCGGATCGCCGTGGCGGCCGGCCGCGAGGTCGGAGCCCCGGAGGGCCCGGCCGCGATCGTCGTCCCGCTGCTCGCGGGCCCGGACAGCGCCGTGATGCGCCGGATCCGCCAGGCCGTGATGGACAGCGGCAACACGGCCGAGCTGACCGATGTGCTCGGCCCGCACCCGCTGCTCGCCGAGGCGCTGCACGTGCGCCTGTCGGAGGCCGGCCTGGCCCGCGCCGACCGCGCCCGGCTCTTCACCGTCGCCACGGCCGCGGACGGCATCGTCCTGGCCACCGTGGGCGGCGAGGAGGCCGTGCAGGCCGCCGGCATCACGGGCATGCTGCTCGCCGCCCGGCTCGCCGTGCCGGTGATGGCCGCCGCGCTCGACCAGGAGGGTTCGATCGCCTCCGTGGCCGAGCAGCTGCGCGAGGCGGGCGCGGTGCAGCTGGCGCTGGCCCCGTACCTGATCGGCCCGGAGCTGGCCGAGGGCCTGCTCGACGAGGCGTCGAAGGAGGCCGGCTGCCCGGCGGCCGAGGCGCTGGGCGCGTACCCGGCCATCGGCAAGCTGGTGCTGTCGCAGTACGCGGCCGTGCTCGGCCTCCCGCAGCAGGGCGCGGCCCCCGCGCACTGACGCCCCGAACCACGCGGAAGGGGGGGGCCCCGGCCCCGCCCCGGGGGGGGCGGCGCCGGGGGGCGGCGGGGCGCGCCGGCGCGGGGCCGCGCCCGCGCCGGCACCTGGACGGCCCTCCCCGACTCGGTGAACAACGCCTTCCACAACCTGACCGGTCAGGTGCGGGACATCGCGCAGGTGACGA
>NZ_JBHYKM010000074.1:0-19791 GCF_042741435.1 Streptomyces sp. NPDC058955
TTGTTCCTTTTCGCAGTTTACTATTTATTTGGTTAGGGCGACGTACTCGGGGCGGCGGGCGAGCAGCGACTCGGCGCCGAGGTCCACGGGGGCGCCGGCGATCTCCCCGGCGAGGAGCTTGCCGCCCAGTCTGCCGCCGGCCTCCAGGAGGGTGACGCGCGCTCCGGCGGCGAGGAGCCGGCGGGCGGCGGCGAGGCCGGTGATGCCGCCGCCGACGACGACGGCGTGAGGTCCGGCGTGGGGTCCCGTGGTGTCCGCGTTCATGGGACCACTCTCTCAAATCGCCCACGCGCCCCCGTTCCGAGGCCGGACCGTGACCGCATCGCTACCGGAGAACGCAAACCCGCGGCGGGTCCCGGACGTCCTAGGAGCATCGATTCCGGCGACCCTGGGGGGCTCGGTGCACATTTCGGACAGGACGAAGAGGTCGTCCCGGCGCGGCAGAGCGGGGGCGGCGCTGCTGCTCGCCGCCTCGCTGGCGCTGACGGCGGGCTGCGGCTCGGACCTCGCGGACGGCGGCAGCGACGCCAAGGGGGCCGCCGCACAGGGCGAGCTCGACCACAAGGGGGCGGCGGACGGGACCACGGGCGGCTCCTCGGGCGCGGAGGCCGGCGCGAAGCCGGGCGCGACGAAGCCGGGCGGGACGCGGGCGCCGGCCGTGCAGCACCTGATCCGCACGGCCTCGCTGTCGGTGGAGGTCGAGCGGGTCGCGGAGACCGCCGGCCGGGTCCGGGCGGTGGCGACGGCGGCGGGCGGCCGGGTGGAGTCCGAGTCCACCGAGCGCGTCGACGAGCGGTACGACCACTCCACCCTGGTGCTGCGGGTGCCGCAGGACCGCTACGACCAGGTCCTCGCCGACCTGGCCGGCACCGGGAAGCTGCTGTCCCGCGAGGCGAAGGCGCAGGACGTCACCGACCAGGTCGTGGACGTGGAGAGCAGGATCGCCACCCAGCGGGCGAGCGTGGCCCGGGTGCGGGCGCTGATGGACCGGGCCGAGCGGCTGGCGGACGTGGTCACGCTGGAGGGCGAGCTGAGCCGGCGGCAGGCGGACCTGGAGGCGCTGCTGGCCCAGCAGGCGTCGCTGAAGGACCGGACCTCGCTGGCGACGATCACGGTGAGCCTGAGCCAGGAGGAACGGCCGGCCGCCGGGGACGAGGTGACCGACGACAGCCGCCCGGCGTTCGGCGACGCCCTGTCGGGCGGCTGGAACGCGCTGGTCGCCGTGGTCGCCTGGACCCTGGTGGTGCTGGCGGCGCTCGCGCCGTGGCTGGCGGTCGCGCTGGTGGCGTACGCGGTCTGGCGCTGGGTCGTCCGCCCGCGCCGCCGGGCCCGCGCCGCCGTCGCGGCGCCCCGGCCCGCGCCCGTTCCCGCCGCCGTACCGGGGCAGCGGGCGCGGACGAACGCGGCCGGGCTGCCGCTGCCGGACGGAGAGCCCGCCGAGGCGCCCGCCGGGGAGCCCGCCGGAGCACCGGACGAGGAGGGGTCCGCCCCGTAGCGTGGGGCGCATGAGCGAACGACTGGTGGTCATCGGGGGCGACGCGGCGGGCATGTCCGCCGCGTCGCAGGCGCGCAGGCTCAAGGGGCCGGAGGAGCTGGAGATCACGGCCTTCGAGCGGGGCCGGTTCTCCTCGTACTCGGCCTGCGGCATCCCGTACTGGGTCGGCGGGGACGTGTCCGGGCGCGGGGAGCTGATCGCCCGCTCCCCCGAGGAGCACCGGGCGCGCGGGATCGACCTGCGCACCCGGACCGAGGTGACGGAGATCGACCTCGCCGGACAGCGGGTTCTGGCCAGGGACCTGGCGGCCGGCACGGAGGCGTGGACGGGCTTCGACAAGCTGGTGATCGCGACCGGGGCGCGGCCGGCCCGGCCGGCCGTGCCGGGGATCGACGCGGCGGGGGTGCACGGGGTGCAGACCCTGGAGGACGGGCAGGCGCTGCTCGACTCGCTGGCGGGGACGGCGGGGCGGCGGGCGGTGGTCGTCGGCGCCGGGTACATCGGCGTGGAGATGGCCGAGGCGCTGCTGAACCGGGGCTACGAGGTGACGGTGCTCAACCGGGGCGAGCAGCCGATGGCGACGCTCGACCCGGACATGGGGCGGCTCGTGCACCGGGCGATGGACGGGCTGGGGATCCGTACGGTCGGCTCGTCGCCGGTGACGAAGATCCTCACCGGTGACGACGGCCGGGTCCGGGCGGTGGCGACGGAGGCGGACGAGTACCCGGCGGACGTGGTGGTGCTGGGTACGGGCGTGGTGCCGGAGACCTCGCTGGCGAGGGCGGCGGGGCTGCCGCTCGGCGCGCACGGCGGGCTGCTGACCGACCTGGCGATGCGGGTGCGGGGGCACGGGAACGTGTGGGCGGGCGGCGACTGCGTGGAGGTGCTGGACCTGGTGTCGGGCCGGGAGCGGCACGTGCCGCTGGGCACCCACGCCAACAAGCAGGGGCAGGTCATCGGCTCGAACGTGGGCGGCGACTACGCGACCTTCCCCGGCGTGGTGGGGACGGCGGTGTCGAAGGTCTGCGACCTGGAGATCGCCAGGACCGGGCTGCGGGAGAAGGACGCCCGGGAGGTGGGGCTGCGGTTCGTGACGGTGACGGTGGAGTCGACGAGCCGGGCCGGCTACTACCCGGGGGCGGCGCCGATGACGGTGAAGATGCTGGCCGAGCGGCGGACCGGGCGGCTGCTCGGGGTGCAGATCGTGGGCCGGGAGGGGGCGGCGAAGCGGGTGGACGTCGCGGCGGTGGCGCTGACGGCCCGGATGACCGTGGAGCAGATGACCGCCCTCGACCTGGGGTACGCGCCGCCGTTCTCCCCGGTGTGGGACCCGGTGCTGGTGGCGGCGCGGAAGGCGGTGGCGGCCGTTCGGGCGGCCGGATGACCCGAGCGGCAGAGTCACGCGCGGTGACGGGTTGCACGCTTTCCATCACCATGCGTGACTCTTCACATGATCAGACACACCGCGCGCGCTCTCTGCGCCGCCACCCTCGTCATCGCCCCGCTCGCCCTCACCGCGACGCCCGCCCACGCGGTGACGTCCTGCCGCGTCAACGGCGTCCCCGTCTCGGGCCCGACGGTCAACGGGACCGCCGGGGACGACTTCATCGAGTGCTCGTCGCTGGACGGCGGCCACACCGTGAACGGCCTCGGCGGCCGTGACTACATCCTGCTGACCGGCCCGTCCGCCGGCACCGTCAACGGCGGCCTCGGCCGCGACTACATCACCTCGCGGTCGGACGTCGTCGTCAGCGGCATCATCGACGGCAACGAGGACTCGGACTACCTCGTCGTCGACGGCCTGCTGGCCCCCGGCGGCTCCGTCCGCGGGAACGTCGGCAACGACTACATCAAGGTCAACGTCAGCGACGGCACGACCAACGGCGGCCTCGGCTTCGACGTCTGCCGGGTGACCACGGGCAACCCGCCGATCAACTGCGAGTACTGACCGGCACCCGGCACCGCCGCGGGGGCGGCCCGCCTCAGCGGGCCGTCCGCGCGTGCACGTACTCGACCAGGCGGGTCAGGGCGTCCGGGTCCATCGACGGCATGACGCCGTGGCCCAGGTTGAAGACGTGGCCCTCCAGGTCCTTCGCGGCGGCCAGCACCTCGTCGGTCTTGGCCTCGACGACCTCGGTGGCGGCGAAGAGGACGGCCGGGTCCAGGTTGCCCTGGAGCGCCTTGCCGGGGCCGACGCGGCGGGCGGCCTCGTCGAGCGGCACGCGCCAGTCGACGCCGACGACGTCCGCACCGGCCTCGCCCATGAGGCCGAGGAGCTCGCCGGTGCCCACGCCGAAGTGGATCCGGGGGACGCCGTAGCCGGCGACCGCGTCGAAGACCTTGGCGGAGGCCGGGAGGATCGAGCGGCGGTAGTCGGCGGGGGCCAGGGCGCCGACCCAGGAGTCGAAGAGCTGGATCGCCGAGGCGCCGGCCTCGATCTGCACCTTCAGGAAGGCGGAGGTGATCTCGGCGAGGCGGTCGAGCAGGTCGGCCCAGAGCTGCGGGTCGCCGTACATGAGCGCCTTGGTGTGCTCGTGGTTGCGGGACGGGCCGCCCTCCACGAGGTAGCTCGCGAGGGTGAAGGGCGCGCCG
This sequence comes from Streptomyces sp. NPDC058955, assembly GCF_042741435.1. NCBI lineage: Bacteria > Bacillati > Actinomycetota > Actinomycetes > Kitasatosporales > Streptomycetaceae > Streptomyces > Streptomyces sp. NPDC058955. Next base: position 4,088 of record NZ_JBHYKM010000074.1, read on the forward strand.
GCGAAGCCGATCAGCGGGGTGTCGCCGAGCTCCTCGGTGAGCATGCCGATGGCCTCGGTGACGTAGCGGACGTCGTCCGGGGTGAGGTCGCGCAGCCGGTCGAGGTCGGCGCGGGTGCGGATCGGGTCGGCGACGACGGGGCCCACGCCGGGCTTGATGTCGAGGTCGACGCCGATGGCCTTGAGCGGGACGACGATGTCGCTGAAGAAGATGGCGGCGTCCACCTTGTGGCGGCGGACGGGCTGGAGCGTGATCTCCTTGACCAGCTCGGGCCGCATGCAGGACTCCAGCATGGGGATGCCCTCGCGGACCTTCAGGTACTCGGGGAGCGACCGCCCGGCCTGCCGCATGAACCAGACGGGGGTGTGGGGCACGGGCTCGCGCCGGCACGCCTTGAGGAACGCGGAGTCGTACGTCCGCGACTGCTGCTTCGTCTGCTGGCCCGTCGGGCTGTCCATGGCACTCACGCCCAAATCTTCGCATGTGGCCGGAAGCCGCTCGTGCCGGGCGGGTGTCCCTCCCCGCATGGCGGCCCCGTTCCGCCTACTCTTCCCCGCATGGCTGCGGCTCAGGGACATTTTTCCGATCATTCCGACGGCATTCGAGGGACGGGCGACAAGGCGGACAGTACGGCGGGGACCCCGGTGCCGACGGCGTTCCGGAGGGCGGTGGAGGCCCTTCGGTCGGCACGACTGCGGTCCGAGATGGAGGTCGAGCCGACCCGCCCGCCGCAGCGGCTCGCGCCGTACGCGTACGCGGTGGAGGCGGCGGTCGTCGACGGCGAGGAGGACCTCGCGGACGGGCGGCTGGTGCTGCTGCACGACCCGGCGGGCCACGAGGCGTGGAAGGGCACCTTCCGGCTGGTCACGCTGGTGCGGGCGGAGCTGGAGCCGGAGATGGCGGCGGACCCGCTGCTGCCCGAGGTGTGCTGGTCCTGGCTGACCGGCGCGCTGGAGGCGCGCGGGCTGGCGTACGGGGAGGCGAGCGGGACCGTGACGATGGCCGGCTCGCACTACTTCGGGGGACTCGCGGAGCGCCGCCCGGCCACCCAGATCGAGATCCGGGCGTCCTGGACGCCCCGGGAGGGACTCGGCGGGGTGCCGGACACGGCGGCGCACCTGGCGGCCTGGTCGGACCTGCTCTGCCAGATCGCGGGCCTGCCGCCGGCCCCGGCCGACCCCCCGGGGGCGACGGGCCCGACCGGGGCCACGGGTCCGACCGGGACGGTGTCGGGGGCCGGGGTCGTGTCGCTGCCCCAGCGCCGGGGGCCGCAGGGCGCCTGAACCACCGTCCGGACCGGTGTGCGGAAGGGGCCCTCCGGGGCCCCTTCTCACGTTCGTACGGGGTCCCCCGTGGGGGTGAGGGAACGGGGGCCGCTCGTAGGATGATCGATCGCACGTCCGAATTGCCCCAATTGTTACTCACTAAATCGTGATCTTTCCCTAAAGGCGGGCGGCCCTGCTGCCGAAGGAGTCAGTAACCCCTTCAGAGCACGGGTTCGCCCCCGGCTTCTTCCCCGAGCCGGCTCCGTCCCGCACCTTCCCCCCAGGAGGCCGAGTGTCCGTTCTGCTCGAGCAGCCCGCTAGCCTGGTCGCCTACCGCCCGAACAAGCCGACGGCCATGGTCGTCGTGGCCGACCCGCGCGTCCGCTCCACCGTCACCCGCCACCTGTGGGCGCTCGGCGTACGGGACGTGATCGAGGCGTCGTCCATCGCGGAGGCCCGTCCCCGCGTCGGCAACCCGCGCGACATCTGCGTGGCCGACGTCCACCTTCCCGACGGCAGCGGCCTCACCCTGCTGTCCGAGACCCGCGCCGCGGGCTGGCCCAACGGCCTCGCCCTCTCGGCCGCCGACGACATCGGCGCGGTGCGCAACGCGCTGGCCGGCGGCGTGAAGGGTTACGTCGTCACCGGCACACGGACCAATATCGGCCACCCGACGCGCCCCGGCGCCGCGCCCATCGGCGCCGCGGCCGCCCGGCTCGGCCACCGCCGCCCCCCGGGTGCCCCGAGCCACCCGGGCGGCTACCGCGAGCTCTCCGGCCGCGAGGTCGAGGTGCTCCGCCTCGTCGCCGAGGGCCAGTCCAACAAGGCCATCGGCGTCTCCATGGGGCTCTCCGCGCTCACCGTGAAGAGCCACCTCGCCCGGATCGCCCGCAAGCTGGGCACCGGCGACCGGGCCGGCATGGTCGCCGTGGCCCTGCGGACCGGGATCATCCACTGACACCGGGGTGACGAAAACGCTGCGCCTGCCGACGGAACGTTCCGTCGGGAGGCGCTTGCCGTCGGCGGATACCCTTGACAGGTGACCGACGCCCAAGAGACCGCAGCAGACACCGCACTGCGCACCACCGGGGGCGGCCCCCCGGACGAAAACGTCCCTGCGAATGGGCTTCCGATCCCGTTGCTGGAGCCCCGTGAGGGCATCCCGCCGGTCGTCGCGAGCGAGCAGGCCCTCGCCGAGGTGATCGCCGCCTTCGCCGCCGGGCGCGGGCCCGTCGCCGTCGACGCCGAGCGCGCCTCCGGCTACCGCTACGGCCAGCGCGCCTACCTCGTCCAGCTCCGCCGCGAGGGCGCGGGCACCGCGCTCATCGACCCGGTCGGCTGCCCCGACCTCTCCGGCCTCGGAGCGGCCCTCGACGGCACCGAGTGGATCCTGCACGCGGCCACCCAGGACCTGCCCTGCCTCCGCGACATAGGCATGCGCCCCTCCTCCCTCTTCGACACCGAGCTGGCCGGCCGGCTCGCCGGCTTCCCCCGGGTCGGCCTCGGCGCGATGGTCGAGTCCGTCCTCGGCTACGCCCTGGAGAAGGGCCACTCGGCGGTCGACTGGTCCACCCGCCCCCTCCCCGACCCGTGGCTGCGCTACGCGGCCCTCGACGTCGAGCTCCTGATCGACCTGCGCGACGCGCTGGAGCAGGAGCTGGACCGGCAGGGGAAGCTGGCGTGGGCCCACGAGGAGTTCGACGCGATCGCCGCCGCCCCGCCCGCCCCGCCGCGCAAGGACCCCTGGCGCCGCACCTCCGGCATGCACAAGGTGCGCCGCCGCCGCCAGATGGCGGTCGTACGCGAACTGTGGACGGCCCGCGACCGGGTCGCCCAGCGGCGTGACGTCTCCCCCGGCAAGGTGCTGAGCGACGCGGCGATCGTCGAGGCGGCGCTCGCCGTGCCGGTGAACGTCGCCGCCCTCACCGCCCTGCCCGGTTTCGGCCACCGGATGGGCCGGCGCCAGCTGGAGCAGTGGCAGGCCGCCGTGGACCGCGCCCGCGCCCTCCCCGAGAACGAGCTGCCGCAGCCGGGCGCCCAGGTGGCCGGCCCGCCCCCGCCGCGCGCCTGGGCGGACAAGGACCCGGCGGCCGCCGCCCGCCTCTCGGCCGCCCGGGCCGGCGTCACGGCCCTCGCGGAGGAGCTGAACCTCCCCCAGGAGAACCTGATCACCCCGGACACCGTGCGCCGCGTCTGCTGGGAGCCGCCGGTCCCGGCGACCCCGGACACGGTCGCGGCCGCCCTCGCCGGCTACGGCGCCCGCCCGTGGCAGGTCGAGCTGGTGTCCCCGCTCCTGGTGAAGGCGCTGTCGGCGGGGGCGTAGCCCTGACGGGGAGAGCCCCCGGTGACCGGGGGCTCTCGGTGCCTAGGGCGCCGGGCTGAGGATGCCGTCCGGGTCCATGTCGAAGACGCCCTGGGTCTTGCCGTCGACCTTGAGGTGGTCGAGCCAGTGCTTCGAGAGGTTGTGCAGGTTCTTGTGCTGCATCTCCCACACCACCGAGTGCCCGGCGCAGGCCAGCCTGACCATCAGCTTGTGGGAGCCCGCGATCGAGTCGTAGAGCTCGGGGACGGAGAAGTTGAGCTCCGGGTCGGGGTTGTGCGGCGAGGTGTTCGCCTGGGTGTCGTTGTCGCCGTACACGATGAGCACCGGCACGCTTCCGCCCAGTACGCCGCCCTGCGCCGCGGTGGTCCTGTTCCAGCCCCACCTGACGAAGTTCCTGATCCGGTTGAATCCGGTGGGCGGCCCCCAGGTGCTGCCGACCGGGTCGCACTTCATGATCGTGGCCCATGCCGCGTCGGCGACGCCGGGTTCGCGCTGGTCGACGCAGTGCACCTCGCTGTCCAGGGCCCGGACGAAGCCGGTCTTTCCGCCGATGAACATCGGGAAGCCGGGCTGGGGAAGCGGGGACGGCGGGGTGGAGGAGCCGTCCGCCGGGAAGATCGGGGCCAGCAGGAACAGGCTCGCGACCCTGTCGGGGTGGTCGATCGCGTACGGCCCCATGTGGAAGGCGGCGGCGGACCAGCCGATGAAGGCGAGCTTCGCGGCCCCGGTCTGGTCCAGGACGAACCGTACGACGGTGTCCAGCTCGTCCCGGTCGCTGGACGAGTTGGTGAGCTGGTACGGGTAGCTGGGTGGGCCGGGGGTGAATCCGGGTGGCCTCGGCGTCAGCAGCTGCTGCTGGGCCGGGTTCACGTTGTGGGGGTCGTCCATCTCGGGGCGCGGCGACAGGCCGGATCCCTGGAGCTCCATCAGGAAGACGTCGAACCCGGCCTTCGCCAGCGACTCGGCCCAGCTGTACGTCTTGTACGGGAGGTCGAAGCCCGCGACCGCCGGGACGCTCCGGCCGTGGAGCATCAGGACCGGCTTGCGCGGCTGTCCCGGGGGCGTGCCGTTCCGCTCCCGCACGAACAGCTCGACGATCTCGTCCTTGTTCGCCGGAACGGTGGACTTGTGGGTGACCTTGTGATCGGTCGTGACGACGGGCATGGAGGCCCCTTCTGTGTGCAGGTCGCCGGGGGCCTGACGCCCCGGCTCCCGGCCAGCCTCCGTACGGCCCGGACGGGGCGCCACGGCACGGCTTCCCGCCTGGTCCCATCGGGTTGTCGGACCGTCCCAACGGACGGGCGCGCACAGGGGGCGCGCGCACCGCGCGGGATGTGACCTTCACCGCTTGGCCCCCAAGGGGTGGGCAGTCTGGTTACCCGCAAGTAGCATGGGGGAAGCAAGCGCACGCTTAGTGGTGCGCCGCAGCAGTGCCGTCCCGCACCTGGAGGAGAGCCATCGTGCCTCGTACCGTCAGGGACGTCGTCTTCGTCGACGGCGTCCGCACCCCGTTCGGCAAGGCGGGCCCGAAGGGCATCTACCACGAGACCCGCGCCGACGACCTCGTCGTGAAGGCCATCCGGGAGCTGCTGCGCCGCAACCCGGCCCTCGACCCGGCGAAGATCGACGAGGTCGCGATCGCCGCGACGACCCAGATCGGCGACCAGGGCCTCACCCTCGGCCGCACCGCCGGCATCCTGGCCGGGCTGCCGCAGTCGGTGCCGGGCTACTCCATCGACCGCATGTGCGCGGGCGCGCTGACCGCCGTGACCTCGGTCGCCGGTTCGATCGCCTTCGGCGCGTACGACGCCGTCATCGCCGGCGGCGTCGAGCACATGGGCCGTCACCCCATGGGCGAGGGCGTCGACCCGAACCCGCGGTTCGTCAGCGAGAAGCTGGTCGACGAGTCCGCCCTCTTCATGGGCATGACCGCCGAGAACCTGCACGACCGCTACCCGCACATCACCAAGCAGCGCGCCGACGAGTACGCCGTGCGCTCGCAGGAGAAGGCCGCCAAGGCGTACGCCGACGGCAAGATCCAGCAGGACCTGGTGCCGATCTCGGTGCGCCGCACCGACGCCGCCGCCGGCGAGACGGGCTGGGGCCTGGTCACCGCCGACGAGCCGATGCGCCCGGGCACCACGCTGGAGTCCCTGGCGGGCCTGAAGACGCCGTTCCGCGTCCACGGCAACGTCACCGCGGGCAACGCGGCCGGCCTGAACGACGGCGCCACCGCCTCGATCATCGCCTCCGAGGAGTTCGCCCGCGAGAACGGCCTCCCGGTCAAGATGCGCCTGGTCTCGTACGCCTTCGCCGGCGTCGAGCCGGAGGTCATGGGCTACGGCCCGATCCCGGCCACCGAGAAGGCCCTGGCCAAGGCCGGTCTGACGATCGACGACATCAACCTGTTCGAGATCAACGAGGCGTTCGCCGTCCAGGTCCTCGCCTTCCTCGACCACTACGGCATCGCCGACGACGACGCGCGCGTCAACCAGTACGGCGGCGCCATCGCGTTCGGTCACCCGCTGGCCTCCTCCGGCGTCCGTCTGATGACGCAGCTGGCCCGCCAGTTCGAGGAGCAGCCCGAGGTCCGCTACGGCCTCACCACCATGTGCGTCGGCTTCGGCATGGGCGCGACGGTCATCTGGGAGAACCCCCACTGGGAGGGCAAGTGAGCACCACCGCCGAGCTTCTGAAGGGCGCCGCCGAGCTCTTCCCCGACGAGGTCGTCACCCAGGCCCACGTGCGCCACTTCGAGCTGCCCTTCGGGGCCGGCCGCTTCGCGCTCATCACCCTGGACAACGGCTTCGACCACACCAAGCCGACCACCTTCGGCCCTCAGTCCCTCGCCAACCTGAACACGGCGATCGACCAGGTCGAGGCCGAGGCCGCCAACGGCGAGATCGTCGCCGCCGGCCTCACCGGCAAGCCGTTCATCTTCGCGGTCGGCGCCGACCTCAAGGGCGTCGAGCTGCTGAAGAAGCACGACGAGGCGCTCGCCATCGGCAAGGGCGGCCACGACGTCTTCAAGCGTCTCTCCGCGCTCGCCGTGCCGACCTTCGCGTACTACAACGGCGCGGCCATGGGCGGCGGCGTCGAGGTCGGTCTGCACTGCACCTACCGCACCGTGTCGAAGGCCCTCCCGGCCTTCTCGCTCCCCGAGGTCTTCCTCGGCCTGGTGCCCGGCTGGGGCGGCTGCGCGATCCTCCCGAACCTGATCGGCGCCGAGAAGGCCGTCCAGGTCATCATCGAGAACTCGCTGAACCAGAACCGCCAGCTCAAGGGCAAGCAGGTCTTCGAGCTCGGCATCGCCGACGCGATCTTCGAGGGCGCCGACTTCCTGGAGCAGTCGCTCGTCTGGACCGCCGGCGTGCTGAACGGCACCGTGACCGTCGAGCGCCCGGAGATCGACCGGGGCGAGGGCTGGGACGCCGCCGTCGCCAAGGGCCGCGCGATCGCCGACTCCAAGGTGCACGGCGCCGCCCCGGCCGCCTACCGCGCCCTCGCCATCATCGAGGCCGCCAAGGACGGCGACCTCCAGAAGGGCTTCGACGCCGAGGACCAGGCCCTCGCGGACCTGATCATGGGCGGCGAGCTCCGCTCCGGCATCTACGCCTTCAACCTGGTGCAGAAGCGCGGCAAGCGCCCCGCCGGCGCCCCGGACAAGAACCTGGCCCGCCCGGTCACCAAGGTCGGCGTCGTCGGCGCCGGTCTGATGGCCTCCCAGCTGGCCCTGCTCTTCCTGCGCCGCCTGGAGGTGCCGGTCGTCCTGACCGACATCGACCAGGAGCGCGTGGACAAGGGCGTCGGCTACGTCCACGGCGAGATCGAGAAGCTGCTCGGCAAGGGCCGCATCAACCAGGACAAGGCCAACCGTCTCAAGGGCCTGGTCTCCGGTGTCCTCGACAAGGCCGAGGGCTTCGCGGACGCGGACTTCATCATCGAGGCCGTGTTCGAGGAGATGTCCGTCAAGCAGAAGGTGTTCGCGGAGGTCGAGGCGGTCGCCCCGGCGCACGCGATCCTCGCCACCAACACCTCCTCGCTGTCGGTCTCCGAGATGGCGTCCAAGCTCCAGCACCCGGAGCGCGTGGTCGGCTTCCACTTCTTCAACCCGGTCGCCGTCCTGCCGCTCCTGGAGATCGTCAAGGGCGAGCGGACCGACGACGCCTCCCTCGCCACCGCCTTCGGCGTGGCGAAGAAGCTGAAGAAGACCGCGGTCCTCACCAAGGACGCCCCGGCGTTCGTCGTGAACCGCATCCTGACCCGCTTCATGGGCGAGATCCAGAACGTCATCGACGAGGGCACCCCGGTCGAGACGGCCGAGAAGGCCGTCGAGCCGCTCGGCCTGCCGATGTCCCCGCTGGTCCTCCTGGAGCTCGTGGGCCCGGCCATCGGCCTGCACGTCTCCGAGACCCTGAACCGCGCCTTCCCGGAGCGCTTCACGGTCTCCCCCAACCTGAAGGCGGTCGTCGAGGCCGGCAAGCGCGGCTTCTACGTCTACAAGCCGGAGAACGGCTTCAAGCCGGAGCTCGACCCCGAGGTCGCCGCGCTGCTCAAGCAGGGCGACACCGTCCTCACCGAGCAGCAGGTCCGCGACCGCGTCCTCGACGCGGTGGCGCAGGAGATCGGCCTCATGCTGGAGGAGGGTGTCGTCGCCGAGGCGCAGGACATCGACCTCTGCCTGATCACCGGTGCGGGCTGGCCCTTCCACCTGGGCGGCATCACGCCGTACCTGGACCGCGAGGGCGTCTCCGAGCGCGTCAACGGCAAGCGTTTCCTGGCGCAGGGCGTGGCGAGCGTTCCCGCGTAACACCCGGGACCCCATGAGGAAGGGGCCGGTGGCAGTCGCCACCGGCCCCTTCTTCCGTACGCCGCGTCCTACAGCCGCGTCCAGGCCGCCAGGGCGAGGCCCGGCTCGGCCTTCTGCCGGGTGACGACCACCCCGCCGTCGGCCGCCAGCGCGGCGACCGCCGCCGAGCCGTCGGCGTCGGCCGTGACGGTCGGCGGGCCGAGCACGGGCGGGCCGGAAGGGGTCCAGTGCAGGCCGGTGTCCTCGCGCTCCGTGAGGTACGCCGCGAGGGCCGCGCCGCCCTTGTCGTCGCACTGGGCGAGCAGGGTGCAGTCGTAGCCGTCGATCATGCAGCGCGCGGCGTTCAGCGGGCCGCCGCCGACCGCGTCGGCGAACGGGGTGGGCTCCAGGCCGCGGCCCGGGGACCAGGCGCGGATCTTCCCCTCGCCGTCGGCGTAGAAGAGCGTCACGTGCCCGGATTCGCCGGTCACCGCGGCGAGGGTGCCCTGGACGACCGGGGTCGTCAGCAGCGGTTCGAGGACCGGGCGGGCGCCGGGCTCCTTCTGCACGTACCGGAGCAGCCCCCGGTCGGTGGCGGTGTACAGCTCGACGAGACCGTCGCCGTTCACCGCGGCCACCGGGTTCTGGTCGGTGCGGCCGCCCTTCAGGTCCCACCAGGGGTGCCAGCCGCCGGCGTCCTTCTGGACCCGGGCGCTGACGCCGCCGCCGCGGTTGCGGACGAAGACGTGGACGCGGCCCTTGGCGTCCACGGCGACCGCCGGGTTGCCGTACCACTCGGCCTTGCCGTTGGCGTTGCCGATGGACTTCCACTCCACGTTGGGGCGGCCGGTCTGGAACTGGACGCTGTGCACCAGCTCGACGTGGTCCTCGCCGGCCTCCGCGCCGGTGTCGGTGGGCCGGAGGCCGACCAGGTGCACATAGCGGTCGGGGCCCTGGGCGGCCGCCAGGAAGGGCAGCAGACCGCCGCCGCCGAGCACCTCGGGGCCGGTGAACCGGCCGCCGGGGCCCTCGGTCCAGCGGACCACCTCGCCGTCCCGGGGGACGTACACGCTGAAACGTCCTTCGGCGCCCCGGGCCAGCCAGCCGCCGTGCATTCTGGGGGCGTGCGGGGTGCCGCGGGAGGGGTCGGCGGGGGCCTGGGGTCGGTTCACCATGGGGGGATCCAGCGCTCCGGGTCGAGTGGGGGTCGGTTCCCACCGACTGTATCCGCCCGGCCCGGCCGCCTTCCCCGCGCCCGCTGCTAGTTGGCCGGTACCGGGTCTAGTACAGGGCGTCCCGGCCCTGCCGGCCCAACCGGCTGTGTCCGCGCCCGTACAGGAAGTACACGACGATGCCGATCGCCATCCAGACCGCGAAGCGGAACCAGGTCTCGCCCGGCAGGTTGAGCATCAGCCAGAGCGAGGCGGCGATGGAGAGGATCGGCAGGAACGGCACCCACGGGGTGCGGAAGGCGCGGTGCAGGTCGGGGCGGGTGCGGCGGAGGACCATGACGCCGGCGGCGACCATCACGAAGGCGAAGAGGGTGCCGATGTTCACCAGGGTCGCCAGCTCGTTGATGCTGGTGAAGCCGGCCACGACGGCGATGATCACGCCGAGCAGGATGGTCGGGCGGTAGGGGGTCTTGAACCGCGGGTGGGTGACCGAGAAGAAGCGCGGCAGCAGCCCGTCGCGGCTCATGGCGAAGAAGACGCGGGTCTGGCCGAGCAGCAGGATCAGACAGACCGTGGTGAGGCCGACGGCGGCGCCGAAGCTGATCACGCCCGCGTAGAAGGGGTGGCCGGCGGCTTTGAACGCGTCGGCGAGCGGGGCGCTGACGGACAGCTGGGTGTAGTGCTGCATGCCGGTGACGACCAGCGCGACCGCCACGTACAGCACGGTGCAGATGAGCAGCGAGCCGAGGATGCCCCGGGGCATGTCCCGCTGCGGCAGCTTGGTCTCCTCGGCGGCGGTGGCGACCACGTCGAAGCCGATGAAGGCGAAGAAGACGATGGAGGCGGCGGTGAAGATGCCCATCACGCCGAAGTTGGTGGGCTCGTACCCGAAGAGCAGCTGGACCAGCGGGGAGTCCCAGTTGGAGCCGCCGCCCTCCGGGGTCACGGCCGGCGGGATGAACGGCTTGTAGTTGTCGCCGACGATGAAGAACAGGCCCGCGACGATCACGATCATGACGACGGTGACCTTGATCGCCACCACGACGGCGGTGATCCGGGCGGAGAGCTTCATGCCCAGGACGAGGATCACGGTCAGCACCAGGACCAGCAGGAAGGCCAGGATGTCGAAGGTGCCCCCGGCCGCGTCCGGGCCCTCCAGGGAGGCCGGTAGGTGCCAGCCGATGTTGTCCATCAGCGAGCGCACGTACCCGGACCAGCCGACCGCCACCACCGCCGTGCCCAGCGCGAACTCCAGGACCAGGTCCCAGCCGATGATCCAGGCCGGCAGCTCGCCGATGGAGGCGTACGCGAAGGTGTACGCCGATCCGGCCACCGGCACCGTCGAGGCGAACTCGGCGTAGCAGAGGGCGGCCAGGGCGCAGACGATGCCGGCCGCGACGAAGGCGAGCGCGGTGGCCGGCCCGGCGTTCTCCTTGGCGACCTTGCCGGTCAGGACGAAGATGCCGGTGCCGATGATGACACCGACGCCGAAGACCGTGAGGTCCCAGGCGGAGAGGGACTTGCGGAGCGCGTGCTCCGGTTCCTCCGTGTCCCGGATGGACTGCTCGACCGACTTGGTCCGGAAGATTCCGGAGTTGGCCCTCGGGGGGCGTTGGTCCGTGCTCACCGTCGTACCTCCGCGTCGTCTCTGACGTCGGGTCTCGTGGCCCCGCGGACGGGGGTGCGAGGGGACGCTGCCCGCGGTGAAGCCAGGATGCACGCGAAAGGGCCGGTCGGCACCCCGGAGGGTGAGCCGCCCGGCCCAATGGTGACGCCGGGTGACCGGTCCGCCGGGGCGGAGGTCAGTCGCGGGCGGGCTCCACGGCCTCCTGCCGGGCCTCGAACCGTCCGTCGAGGCGCGAGACCAGTCCGGTGACCTGGCGCGCGATGTCGGGGGCGGTCAGCCCGATCTCGGCCATGACCTCGCCGCGCGAGGCGTGGTCGAGGAAGACCGGCGGGATGCCGAAGTCACGCAGCGGCACGTCGACGCCCGCGTCGCGCAGCGCCTGGGCGACGGCCGAGCCGACGCCGCCGACGCGGCTGTTGTCCTCGACGGTGACGACGACCCGGTGGTCGGCGGCGAGCGGGGCGAGCGCCTCGTCGACCGGCTTGACCCAGCGGGGGTCGACCACGGTGGTGGAGATGCCCTGCCGGTCGAGCAGGCCGGCGATCTCCAGGCACATCGGGGCGAGCGCGCCGACGGAGACCAGGAGGACGTCCGGCCGGTCGGTGCCGGCCTCGCGGAGCACGTCCATGCCGCCGACCCGGCCCACGGCGGGGACGGCGGGGCCGACCGCGCCCTTGGAGAAGCGGACCACGGTGGGGGCGTCGGTGACCTCGACGGCCTCGCGGAGCTGGGCGCGGACCTGGTCGGCGTCGCGCGGGGCGGCGAGCCGCAGGCCGGGGACGACCTGGAGGATCGACATGTCCCACATGCCGTTGTGGGAGGCGCCGTCGGTGCCGGTGACGCCGGCCCGGTCGAGGACGAAGGTGACGCCGCACTTGTGCAGGGCCACGTCCATCAGGACCTGGTCGAAGGCGCGGTTGAGGAAGGTCGCGTAGACCGCGAAGACCGGGTGCAGGCCGCCGGTGGCGAGGCCGGCCGCGGAGACCGCGCCGTGCTGCTCGGCGATGCCGACGTCGAAGACCCGCTCGGGGAACGCCTTGGCGAACCTGTCGAGGCCGACCGGCTGGAGCATGGCCGCGGTGATCGCGACGATGTCCTCGCGCTCCTTGCCGAGGGCGACCATCTCGTCGGCGAAGACTCCGGTCCAGTCGGCGCCGGAGGTGGCGATCGGGAGGCCGGTGTCGGGGTGGATCTTGCCTACCGCGTGGAAGCGGTCGGCCTCGTCCTGGAGGGCGGGCTGGTAGCCGCGGCCCTTCTCGGTGAGGCAGTGGACGATGACCGGGCCGCCGAAGCGCTTGGCGCGGGTGAGCGCGGACTCCAGGGCCTCGATGTCGTGGCCGTCGATGGGGCCGACGTACTTCAGGCCCAGGTCCTCGAACATGCCCTGCGGGGCGATGAAGTCCTTGAGGCCCTTCTTGGCGCCGTGCAGGGTCTCGTAGAGCGGCTTCCCGACGACCGGGGTGCGCTCCAGGATGTCCTTGCCGCGGGCGAGGAAGCGCTCGTAGCCGTCGGTGGTGCGCAGGGTGGCCAGGTGGTTGGCGAGGCCGCCGATGGTGGGCGCGTAGGAGCGCTCGTTGTCGTTGACGACGATGACGAGCGGGCGGTCCTTGGCGGCGGCGATGTTGTTGAGCGCCTCCCAGGCCATGCCGCCGGTGAGGGCCCCGTCGCCGATGACGGCGACGACGTGGTCGTCCTTCTTCAGGATCTGGTTGGCCTTGGCGAGGCCGTCGGCCCAGCCGAGGACGGTCGAGGCGTGCGAGTTCTCGATCACGTCGTGCTCGGACTCGGCCTGCGAGGGGTAGCCGGAGAGGCCGCCCTTCATCTTCAGCTTGGAGAAGTCCTGGCGGCCGGTGAGCAGCTTGTGCACGTAGCTCTGGTGGCCGGTGTCCCAGAGGACCTTGTCCTTCGGGGAGTCGAAGACGCGGTGCAGGGCGATGGTCAGTTCGACCACGCCGAGGTTGGGGCCGAGGTGTCCACCGGTCTTGGACACGGCGTCGACGAGGAAGGTCCGGACCTCCGCGGCCAGCTGGTCCAGCTGTTCCGGGGAGAGCCGGTCCAGGTCGCGCGGTGTCCTGATACGGGTCAGCAGGGCCACCCGTGCCTCCTTGCGTTCTGAGCTGGTCGAGCTTGCCGATTTTGCCGAGTCTAATGTTCCGTCTTGGATCGTGGGCATCGGGCCAGGCGCAGCGGCATCACCCGCATGGGGGATGTACCGCCCCTGCCACTGCTCCGGACGCGACGGTGCCCGGCACCGGTTCACCGGTGCCGGGCGAATGTGGCGCGTCTTACCCGAGACGTGTCACACGCGTCGCGCGTGTCCCGCGTGTCACGCCCGTCCCGCGGACTTCTGGGTCTTGCGGGAGACGGAGTCGATGATCACGGCGATGAGGAGCACCGCGCCGGTGATCATGTACTGGATCGCGTTGGACTCCAGGTTGAGCTGGTTGAGGCCCTGGACGATCGACTGGAGCACCAGGATGCCCAGGAGCGCCGACCAGACCTTGCCGCGGCCGCCGAAGAGGGAGGTGCCGCCGATGACCGCCGCGGCGATGCACATCATGAGCTGGTTGCCGCCGCCGAGGGAGCGGTCGGCGCCGCCGGTGGCGGAGGCCAGGAAGAGGCCGCCGACCGCGCCCAGGGTGCCGGAGATCATGAAGACGGAGATCCGGATCCAGGCGACGTTGATGCCGGCCCGGCGGGCCGCCTCGATGCCGCCGCCGACCGCGAAGACCTGGCGGCCGTAGGTGGTGCGGCGCAGCACGAAGTCGGTGACCAGCAGGATCACCAGGAAGATCACCAGGGAGAGGGGCAGGCCCTTCTCCTGGTTGAAGCCGTACGCGGCGACCAGGACGAGGGCCGCGAGGACGCCGGTGCGCAGCAGGATCTCGCTGTGCGGGCGGTGCGGGAGCTCGGCGGCCTTGCGGCGGCCCGAGTCGCGCAGCTGGGCGAGGTAGAAGGCGGCGATCACCACGACGGCGAGGCCGTAGGCGGCGGCGACGTCGGAGAAGTAGTACTTCGTGAGGTCGCCGACGAAGCTGCCGATGGGCGTGGGGATGGTGGAGCGCTCGCCCATCACCCAGGTCTGCAGGCCGGCCCAGCCGAGGAAGCCGGCGAGGGTGACGACGAAGGCGGGGACGCCGATCTTGGCGAAGACCAGGCCGTGGAAGGCGCCGAGCAGGGTGCCGGAGAGGATGCCGAGGAGGATCGCGAGGGAGTCCGGCATGTCGGTGGCGAAGACGCCCCAGACGGAGCCCGCGAGACCGGCGACGGAGCCGACGGCGAGGTCGATCTCGCCGAGCAGCAGCACGAAGACGATGCCGACGGCCATGATGCCGGGGCCGGCCGCGTACAGCGTGATCTGGTCGAGGTTGTACGAGGTGATGAAGTTGCCGGTCAGCGCCTGGAAGACGATGCCGATGACGATGAGGCCGACGACGACGGGCAGGGAGCCGATCTCGCCGGAGCGGATCTTGCGCTTGAACTCCTCGACGTAGCCCTTGAAGCCCTGCTCGCGGACGAGGAGGCGGGGGTCGACGGCGGGGATCGCGGCGGCGGCCTCGGCGGTGCGGGGCTCGGGGACCTCGGCCTTCTCGGTCGCCTCGGGGGTCGTGCTCACTGGGCTACCTCCGCGGTGCGGGCCTGCCGGCGGGTGACGGCGTTGTCCGTGGCGCCGGTGATCGCGGCGATGATCTCTTCGTGCGTGGTGGTGGCGACCGGGAAGGTGCCGTTGTTGCGGCCGAGGCGCAGGACGGCGACGGTGTCGGCGACCGCCTTCACGTCGGCCATGTTGTGGCTGATGAGGATGACGCCGAGGCCCTGCTCGCGCAGCCGCTCGACCAGGTCGAGGACCTGGGCGGTCTGCTCGACGCCGAGGGCGGCGGTGGGCTCGTCCAGGATCACGATCTTGGGGTCGCCGACCAGGGCGCGGGCGATCGCGACGACCTGCCGCTGGCCGCCGGAGAGGGCGGCGACGGGGATCCGGACGCTCGGGATGCGGATGGAGAGGGTGGAGAGCAGGTCCTTGGCGCGCTTCTCCATGGCGACCTCGTCGAGGACGCCGCCCTTCTTGAGCTCGCGGCCGAGGAAGAGGTTGGCGACGACGTCGAGGTTGTCGCAGAGGGCGAGGTCCTGGTAGACGGTGGCCACGCCGAGGTGCTGGGAGTCCTGCGGGCGGGAGATCTCGACCGGGCGGCCCTCCCACTCGATGACGCCCTCGTCGATCGGGTGGACGCCGGCGATCGTCTTGACCAGGGTGGACTTTCCGGCGCCGTTGTCGCCGACCAGGGCGACGACCTCACCGGCGTGGACTTCGAGGTCGACACCGGAGAGGACCTGGACCGCTCCGAATCGCTTGAAGATCCCGCGCAACGCCAGGACAGGCGTCTGGGACACGTGAACCAACTCCTTCGCCGCCCGTGTGGTGGGCGGCGGCATGTCGCGCCGTGCGGCGCCGAGTTCGAGGGGGGCTGTGCGGGTGGCGGCCCCGCTCCGCCGCCGGGGGGGGGGGTGTGCGGGGGGCTCAGGGCGC